>CALZJC010000018.1 GCA_945787525.1 Thermoanaerobaculia bacterium
CCGTCGGCCACCATCGCCGTGGCGCCGGTAGCGTTCTCCTCGGCCGGCTGGAAGAGGAACTTGACCGTGCCCGGCAGCTCCTCGCGCACCGCCACGAGTGCCTCCGCTACGCCGATCCCCACCGCCATGTGCACGTCGTGGCCGCAGATGTGCCGCACCCCGGGCGTCAGCGAAGCGATCTCCGGGATCGGATCGGGCATCATGCCCAGTGTGGCGTCCATGTCGGCCCGGAAGCCCACCACGCCCCCGGGCTGGCCGCCGCGCAGCACGGCCACGATGCCGTGTCCACCGACCCCGGTGGTCACCTCGAGCCCCAGCGCCTCGAGTCGCTCGGCCAACACCTTCGCCGTACGCTCCTCCTGACCCGAGATCTCGGGATGGCGATGGAAGTCGCGGCGCAGCTCGATCAGATCGTCGCGCAGCGCCTCGAGCCGGGCGGCAAGCCTGTCCACCGGAGGTGCGGAGACGGCGGGCAGCGCCACGACCGTGAGCAGTGGCAGAAGCAGCGAAGCGGTGCGGCAGAGTGTCGGCAACGGGGCCTCCCTTGCGGTTCTGAGCAGACCTACGAGGAGGAGCGGCCGGGAGTTTCTGTAACGAGTTGGAGCCAGGAGGGACAGAGCCCCGGGATTGTGAGGAGCCTGTGGAACAGTCGGCGCAGTACTACGTGTTGCACGAGAAACTGTGCTAATCTCGTTGCCGCGCACACTGGAGATCTCGAGCGCAATGAAGACCAACGTGACCCTCAAGCTCGACGCCGACCTCCTGCGGGAGGCGAAAGTGCTCGCGGCGCGCAGAAACTCCTCGGTGAGCCGCCTCCTGGCGGATCAACTGGAGAGGCTCGTGCGAAGCGAGAAGTCCTACGAGGCTGCGCAGAAGCAGGCCCTGGCCTGGCTGGCCAGTGGATTCGACCTGGGCTGGACCCCGCCGAAGGATCGTGGCGAGCTCCATGAGCGCTAGCTACTTCGTCGACACCAACGTTCTGGTCTACGCCCACGATCGCGATTCGGGCCGCAAGCACCGCCAGGCCACGAAGCTTCTCGAGGAGCTGTGGCGGGACCGTTCGGGTGTGCTCAGCACCCAGGTATTGCAGGAGTTCTACGTCAACATCAGTCGCAGAGTCGAACGGCCTCTTTCCCGGACAAAGGCCAGCCGGCTGCTGAATGTCTATCTGTCATGGGCGGTAATCGTGAACGACGGAACCTCCATCCTCGAAGCCCTCGATCTGGAGCGCCGCTACCGGCTCTCCTTCTGGGACGCCCTGATCGTTCAGGCGGCAAACCGCGCCGCAGCCAGCGCGCTCTACTCAGAGGACCTCAGCCACGGGCAGCTCTACGGCGCGGTGCCCGTGATCAACCCATTCCTCGACTGAGTTGCCCGGCAGGGCGGCCCCACGAGCGTTATGCTGGACACCGCGGAGGGGTGGCTGAGTGGTCGAAAGCACCGGTCTTGAAAACCGGCGTCGGTTCACGCCGACCGTGGGTTCGAATCCCACCCCCTCCGCCAGATAAGCTCCAGTTTCAAATGCACTTACAGCTTACCTGCGTCGTCGTTCAAGACTGTCCTTTCGGCACCACCCAGAGCTTCGTTGCACTGATCGAAGGACACCTACCTCCCGACGATGTGGCTGGGTAGCCTTCCCCCTTGACTGAGGCTCTGACGGCCGTGGCCGCCCCGAAGGACCGAGGACAGGGCTGAGCCCGGCGCGGAGCAGATCGGCCCCTTGAGCGGCGGCCAGCGGCCCTGAGACGGGGCTGAACTAAGTGCAGCTGGGTCTTGCGGGACCGCCTACTCGTCCGAGGTCACTTCGGCAAATACGCTCGCTGCCCACTCCCGGTCGATCTCCACCCAGCCGGTCTGGTCTTCCTCGCCCTGCGAAAGTGAATCGAGGAGTCTCTCGCCTGCCAACGACAGTGAAGCCCACGGCACACTGAGCCCTTGGCTCTCCTCGTTCACCAAGTGAGCGAACTGGACAGTCGTCTCCTCGTCGGATTCGTGGAGGCCGTCGTAGAGGAGTTCTCCTTCTTGGAAGGACGGCTCCTGGAGGCGGATCAAGAGCTTCGAGAGTTCGGTGACCCTATCGTCGAGTCCATCGTCGAAGATCGAGATCTTCTCTATCAGCTCGTTGAAGCTCCGGACACGTCGCCTCATCAGGGAATCTGTGAAGACGCTCATCGGCCCGGACAGGAATGGGTCTTCGGGGACGGGGTCGTCACCAGGCAGAAGCCAGATCATGAACTGCTGGTTCATGTCGTGGAAGAGCATCGGCCCGACCACTTCCGCCGTCTCGCCGCACTTCGAGCAGCAGAACGTCGTCAGTTCCCTGGAGAGGAGTTTCTCCTTGAGTTCAGGATCGAGTGAGACGTTCACGCTGTCGTAGTGCGTGAACGGCTGCTCGTGGCCGCAGCCGGGACAGGAGAGGTTGTCCTCAGAGAATCGGGTCATGGCTCAGCTAGTCCTCGTGGAAGTTGGCGACCGCCTCGTTCTCGTCATCGAAGACCTCAGGGAACTCCACCTGTGCAACCGCTAAGATCTCCTTCAGCTCGCTGGGGAGGTGGACCACGCTGAGCGTCGCTCCGCGCTGGACGAGACCGCCATAGCAGGCGACCAACTCCCCGAGGAACAGGCTGTCCGAGGAAGTCACTCCCTGAAGATCCAGCAGGATCTTCTTGTCGCCCGAGTCGATCAATGTCGAGAACAGCTCGCGGAGCGCACCGGAGTTCGAGTCACCGACTCTGCCCCGAACATCGACAACTGTGACGCCTTGCCGTTTTCGTCTCGTTACCTTCATCTCTCGGGCTGGCCTTCGGTCGGCTCTAGTATGAACCCATGAGACTCGCCTGGGCGACAGATCTGCATCTCGATTCCGTCGAGCGATCCGACGTTGATCGGTTTTGCAGCGATGTACTGGCGTCTGATGTGGCCGGACTGCTCCTTGGAGGCGACATCTCTCAGGCGCGGGACCTGGTCCACTGGCTGGAGTTCTTGGATTCTCAGCTTGAGCTTCCGATCTACTTCGTTCTCGGGAACCACGACTACTACGGCAGCGACATCTCGGCCGTCCGGTGTCGGGTGGCTGGTCTAGCGTCGCCGACGCTCCTTTGGCTCCCTTCGACTGGCTGCCTCACGCTGACCGAGAACGTCGTCCTGGTCGGGCACGGAGGGTGGGGAGACTGCCGCATCGGCGATACCGACAACTTCGAGATCTTGACCGACTACCTTGCGATCAGAGATCTCAGCGAGACGGTTGAGCGCCAGGATCTGCTCACCGGTTTCTCGGTCAGGGCTCCGCTCCGGCAGAGGTTGGCGTCACTCGGGGATGATGCTGCGGGTACGTTGCGGCCCCATCTGCTCGAAGCGGCTCAACCCGGCAAGACCGTGTTGGTCCTGACGCATGTGCCCCCTTATCGAGAGTCCTGCTGGCACCGGGGAAGGATTTCGGATGAGACTTGGCTTCCTGGCTTCACTTGCAGGGCTGTAGGTGATCTCCTGACGGAGGTGGCCGCCGAGATCCCGGAGTCGAAGTTCACGGTGCTCTGCGGCCACTCGCACGGGACCGGCTACGTGCGGATGCAGGACAACCTGGAGGTCTACACGGCGGAGGCAGAGTACGGGCGCGTCTTCTTCCGGATCGTGGAGTTGATTGGTCGAGAGGTGGCCCTCAGAGCCCCGTGACAAGCGCCGGATCGAGGTTGTCTGTCACCCGGTCAGCTCCTAATCAAGGCCGTCGCCGCTCAGAAAATACAGGCTCCCGGACTTCCGGAGTTCTCCATCAGTGCAAGCTCGCTCGAAGGCCGCCAGTACATCATCTTCTGATTCAAACCCGTACTCGGACAGCCGACCCCGGACAAACTGTGTCAGAAAGCCGGGATCTATCCCATCGATCTCGCCGTTGTCTCCGAAATCGAAGTCGACCCGGCTCTGAGGACCTTCGACGAGGCAGCCGTACCCATGCTTCATGTATCGCCTCCCGTCCGGGAGCCAACCCGACTGCGGAGAGCACGAAAACAGGGCCGCCCACTCGATGTTGCTTGTGGGGCGGAGAACGCCAGCGACTTCGAGAAGCCGGACAGCTTCAGCTACCGCCCGTCGATAGTCTGCGATCAACCGTTGAAATCCAGCGTCCATCTCTAGTGGTCCGACGCCGCCGGATCGAGATTGCCTGTCACCAGTCGGTTTGTGGAGAGCTTCTAGAGCTTCCTCGCGGCTGTCGTAGAACCTCATCAAGGGGCCGACAGAATGGGGGAGTACAGAAAGCGGAGGTAGCTTCAGGACCCCGACAATCGCTGCTTCTCGGTGCCTAGCCTCGACGACTGCCTGCGCCGGATCACCCAACGCTTCTGAGTCGAAGTGAGTCTCTTGACTGAGGTCTAGGACGATGAGAGGAGCCTCATCGTTCGAGACAGGAGGCGGAGGTGGAGGTAGCCTCAGGACCCCGACAATCGCTGCTTCGCGGTGCCTAGCCTCGACGACAGCCTGCGCCAGGTCGCCCAACGCTGCTAAGTCGAAGTGAGTCGCTTGACGGAGGTCTACGACGATGCGACGAGCCCCATCGTTCAAGACCCCCGTCACGGAGTCCTCAATGGAGGCGGGCGACTGGTGGGAGAGATCCCCACTGACGTTAATGACCACCACGTCATCGAGGTGCTCGATTCGGATTGTTGCTGTCTGTCGGCTCATCGGAGCCTGAGACGAGTGTAACGCCCCGCGTTCCCGAGTGACCACAAGGGCATGGACCCCGATCTCTACCGGCCCCGCTTCCTCCTCGCCGCCCTGCGGAAGATCCACGCCCCGCCCGCCACCGAGAGGCGGCTGCTGGCCGCGTTCAGGAGGCGGTGACGGAATGCAATGCGGTGACAGGGTGACGGAATGACGGAATGCGGTGACAGGCTACTCATTGAGGCCGAGGTTTGCGGCCCGTGGTATCAAACTGGGGAGCACGTCAGCGCACCGCGCTGCGTCACGCGGCACCCCTGGAATGACGACTCGGCAAAGCGAGCCATCGTTTGGATGGACGGAAACGGACGTCGGCTCTTGGGTAATGAGTAGCCTGTCACCGCTGTCCCGCCCAGCGTTTCGTCTTGCCGCCGGTCTGCCGTAGCGCGCCGACCCCGGCGACCGGCGCAATTGGCGGCGGCAGAGCCAGCGCCGCACTGGCTCGACTCCGCGCCGGCGACGCAGGCGGAGACGTGTGCGCACTGGGGTAGCCCGCCGCAGGGGTCTCAGATGGAGCCAGAGCGGGTGGTGGCGGGATGGCTTCCCGGATGGGCTAGAATTCGGGCCAGTTAGCGCAAAAAGGAGGTCATCGTGCGGGGCAGAGGGGCCGGTCCGCTTGTTCTTGGTTTCGTTCTCGCCGGACACGTTGCTACGCAGAGGTCGGTAGACGGCGGTTAGTCGATGGCTCCCTCGCGTCTCCTCGTCTCGGTACTCCTGCTGGGTGGGCTGCTCTTGCCGCAGGAAGCGGAGCTCGACGGCTTCAGATTACTGGTTGAAGCGGCGCGGCTGCTGGGCGACGCAGGCCTCGGCGGGCCGATCTGGCTCGACCCCGAGGGCAACCCGTTGCCGTTCGTCACCGACGCGGAAGTGGTCGACTTCCTGGCCACCGCACGGGTGATCGACAGGCGGGAAATCGGGCACGGGATCACCAACCCCGAGCAGCTGCTCTTGGAGCGCGACGGCACTCGCGCCCATGCGGTCTTCCACGACGTCAACGTCCACAAGACGCGGCAGCAACTGGACGGCCAGCTGGTGATGTTCTTCCGTGACAGCTACACCAATAACGTGGCCGCCTATGAGCTGAGCCGGCTGCTGGGGATCACCAACGTGCCACCGGCAGTGGTCCGAAAGGTCGGCTCCAACAAAGGCTCGGTCCAGATGTGGCTCGAGCAAGCGATCGAGGAGGTCGAACGCCGCCAGCGAGGTATCAATCCGCCGGGGACCTGGCGTCTGGCGGGGGCGGACATGTGGGTCTTCGACAACCTGATCAACAACATCGATCGCACTCAGGAGAACTTCGTCTACGATTCGCAGTGGAACCTCTGGTACATCGACCACACCCGAGCCTTCGGCCGCGGGCGCCGGCTTCCCAGCCCTGAGCGTGTGAAGCGCTGCTCGCGCCGCCTCTGGCAGGCGTTACGAGAACTGGACGAAGCCGAGGTGCGGAGGGTGCTGCAGCCCTATCTGGGCACCTACGAGATCGCCGGCGTCCTGCATCGGCACCAGCGGCTGCTCACGCTGATCGAAGAGAGGATCGCCCAGCGGGGAGAGGAGCGGGTTCTGTTCAGCTATCGGGACCCCCGGCCGCCCGTAGTCGTGCAGACCGAGAACGTGGATATCCCGGCGCCGCCGCCTTAGCTAAACCGGCTGCGGGTTCTACTCGCTGCCGTGCGCGAGCCGACCCCAACGCCAGAATCCGACTGGCAGACACTGGCCGAGTTCAAGCGGCCGTGACCGAGGTTTGCGGAATGCGGTGACAGGCTACTCATTGGGGCCGAGGTTTGCAGCCCGTGGTGTCAAACTGAGGAGCACGTCAGGGCACCGCGCTGCGTCACGCGGCACCCCTGGAACGACGAGTCGGGCAAAGCGAGTCGTCGTTTGGATGGACGGAAACGGTCGTCGGCTCTTGGCTAATGAGTAGCCTGTCACCGCTGTCAGCGCAGGTGAATCCTGCAAACCAGATGGTCGCGGGCTGGTCACACACAAGGGGCAATCGAGGCGGGAACACCCTGGCGGGGAGTTCACATCTTTGCCTGCCGAGGCGGTTGATCAGTGACAGCCATGACAGTCGAACAGGCTACTCGCCAGCTCGATGCATGGTGTTCCGAGAGCCAGGGAACCAGACCACTCGAGCTGGATCCCGGACTGAGGCTCACAACAGAACGGGGTTGGACCATGAGCCACGGGGCACCTGGCCACGGGAGGTCCGGGCTATCCGAGATCTCGACTGATATGGGCGACTTATCGGACTTGATACCTCACCTGGCTTGGCGAGCCGGGGCCGCCCGGGGCCTAGCGAATCCGTAAGTGGGCGTCGTTTGCGCCGCGGGGCACAGGAATGGCTTTAACGCGACGCCCGCTGCGGGTCCACCACGCTTTGACGATTCGGCCCCGGCCTCCGACCACCAGCCAGGCAAGGTGAACGTCATTGGCACCTGGCGGCGCTAGATTGGGACGGCCGATGTTCCTGCGATCTCGCGTGAACTGAAGGATCGCGCGCACGACAATCGGCTTCTTCGCCGGCTTCTTGGCAACCCTCTTCTGCGCGACCTTCTTCTTGGCGACCTTCTTCTTGGCGGTCTTCTTCTTGGTGGCTCGCTTCTTGGCTGCTGGCATTCGAGCACCCCTTTCGGTTTTGATCACGCAGTCGCTCTCTGCGTAGTGCGCAATCAAGTATGTACTCACCACACTATAGAGCTTCGACATGCAGGACGCCATGCGCGGCTGGCCGGGCTGTAGGTGCATCTGGCCTCCTCGATGTCGAAGCCCACCTGACCGGCGAGGTCGATCTGCGGTTCAAAGCGGACTTCTTCCCACTCAAGCGTTTCGCCGACGCCAGCGCGCAAGCGGGGCCGACAAGGTCCCACCCCAACAAGGTCCCACCCTCAAGAAGGTTCCACCCGAGTACCCCCAAGAAGGTTCCAAGAAAGGTCCCACCCGAGTACCGGAGCAGTCGGCTCGGCGAGTCTGGAATGCGGTTGAAATGCGGTGACGGGCTAGTCATTGGGGCCGAGGTTTGCGGTCCGCGGCATCAAACTGGAATGCGGTGACAGGCTACTCATTGGGGCCAAGGTTTGCAGCCCGCGGTGTCAAACTGGGGAGCACGTCAGGGCACCGCGCTGCGTCACGCGGTACCCCTGGAACGAGGACCCCATGCGGCCATTTCAACCCTTCCTGCCTGACCCAGCCACCTAATCCATCCAGGCCGACCCAGACCCTTACCCGGCCAACTTAGGTCGTTTCAACTGGCGTCTTGCCCTGAAACGGCGGCAAGGCGGCGTGTTGAGGGGCCAGCTACCTACAGGGGCCGCGCGTGTCGCCATGCCGGAGATGGGCATCGGCTGCTGGCGCGGGCACCTCCAAGGTCTTCTTTCCCTTGTGACAGAGGACCACCTTCTCTTGCCCTCTGCCCGGCGTCGGGTGCACGGTGGCTACACATCCCAGCCCGGCGAGCGCCGCCAGGGTCACTAGCAGCGTGATCAGTTGTCGTGCTCTCATGCGCCTATCGTATGCCCTCCGCCCGGCCCCTACGCCTCCAAACCTGCTGCGCCCATGAGCTGGGCTTCCCGCCTGACCGCCGGTGGCGCCGGCTCTGTACCCAAAGACTCCGACCGCTTCATCTGGCCGGTTCGCGGCGGCCAGTGACCGGCTCGTTGTAACGCCCCGCCCCCGACGCTAATCGCGGGAGCCACGGACGGCCCTGCCTGCCTGACCTGCCCGCCAGGGTGGCGACGCTCCGGCAGCGTGAGGCGTAATCTGAAGGCTGCCTCGATAAAGGCACGGCCAGGCGAAAGCCTGACTCCGCAAAGCCTCGGGTCCGAGAACACTTCCAGATCGCCGGGCTGCCGAAAGGCTGGCACGAGAGGAGGCCAGCATGTCCGTGCAGCGTGTGGTTGTAAGTTCGGTGAGGTCGACGCCAACGTGACGACCTACGAGAGGGGGAGGTCCTGCTGCGACATCTCCCCGTGCTCTTGCGCCGCGGTCAACGCGTCCAGCGGGTGGGGGACGTCGGACGGCAGCAACATCGTCGTCTTGTCTACGGACTGCTGAGGCCCCCCTCCCCCCAGGCCCCGCCGGGGACGCGAGCAGTCTGTCGGACGGCGTGGGATATCGGAGGTCAGCGACCGGACGGGGTCACGGCGGCGAGGGCCAGGCTCGCGGCTTCTGGTACCCCCACGGCGACCTCGAGGCTAGTACGATTCGGCCCATGACCTATTTCACCGCCTTTGCCGCGACGCTCGTCTCCTTCCTCGCCATCGACCTGGTCTGGATCACGAAGGTGGTGCGACCGCTCTACGAGAGGGAGGTGCCCGGGCTGCTGCGGGACACGCCACGTCTCGGGGGGGCGTTGCTCTTCTACGTCGCCTACGTGGCCGGAATCGTGCTCTTCGCCGTGCGGCCGGGCATGGCGCAGCAATCGGTCGGCACCACGCTGGCCTATGGGGCGGCTTTCGGGGCGCTGGCCTACGCGACCTTCACCGTCACCAACTACGCGGTGCTGAACCAATGGACGCTGACGCTCGTGGTGACCGACATCGCCTGGGGAGCGGTGCTGACAGGGGTCGCCGGGGCCTGCGGCTTCTACGCGGCGCGGCTGATCGACTGAGCCCCGGGTGGCGGCGCGACATGGATGTCGTCTCCGACTTCTTGAACTGGGCTTGGGAGCGTCACCACAACCCGCTGAGCTGGTATATCCGCCCGCTGTTCGTCTTGCCCTTTTGCTATTTCGCGTACAAGAAGAGCGTCTGGGGTGTCGTGCTGACGATCGTCGCGGTGCTCTCCAGCATGTTCTGGTTCCCGGCGCCGACGAGTGCGGATTCGCGCGCGACAGAGTTCCTCGCCATGGAGCGCCGGTACGTGACCGGGGACTGGACGTTGGCCAAGAGTGCCATGACGGCGCTCGTGCCGATCTGGTTTTTCGTTCTGGCGTGGGCGTTCTGGCGGCGGTCCTGGCTGGCCGGCTTCCTCGTCATCAACGTGGGTGTGTTGCTGAAAGTCGTCTGGAGCTTCTACTTTGCCGGAGCCAGTGCTTGGAGCATCATCCCGGCCGTCGGCATCGGAGCCGTGGTGGTCAACGGACTGATGCTGTCTGTGTACTGGCGGATTCGCAGACGGGCTGGAACAACGAACGAGCACCTGGATGCGCTGCGCTGAGATGTCCGTCGGAGGAGGTTCTCCGAACCGAGATCGGAGACCCGGGTCACCAACACCAACTTACCCCAGAGCTTCAGGAACAGACCTGATCTGAAACGTCAGGACCAGTTCTCCCTCGAGCCGTCCAGGTCGATGGGGTGGCGGGCTCCCACGCTAGGATGGGGCCAGTGGACCTCCACAGCAGGGCGCCGTTGCTTGCCGGGGACCCGGGCCCGGAACTTCGACGCCGGGTCGCAGTCCAAGTGGAGGTGGTCAACGATTGGAGGCCTGCCATGAGTCGCTTTCTGAAGACCGCACTGGCTGCGACCGCAGTTTGCTTTCTGGTGGGGGCAGCGCAGCTCCGGGCGGAGCAGAAACTCGACCTTCCGGAGCTCGAGAAAACAGGAGTCGTCGTACCGTGGCAGGACTTCAAGCTCATTCTCGAGGAGATCCGTCGGCAGCCGGTCGTGCCGCCCGAGCCTCCGCCGGTGGATTTCGCTTTTTCGCAGTGCGAGGTCATCGCGGTCGCCGACCGGGACGAACAGCATCTCAAGCTCGGGCTCGGCTTCGAGGTGCAGATCCTCAACCCCGACAGGTGGGTGGAGGTGCCGATCCTGCCGGCCGGGGTGGCGATCTCCTCGGCGACGATGGACGGCGCTCCGGCCAGGCTCTACGACCGCAACGGCTCCTTGAATGTCGCGCTGAGAGGCGCCGGCCGACATCGTTTTGCGATCGAGATCGTCGCGCCCGTGCAGGACAGCCGGGGTCACCGCACGGCGCAGCTGCGTTTCCCGGCGGCGCCGTCCGCGACAGTCGATCTGAGCATTCCGCGCGGCAATCTGGAGGTTCAATTCACCGGCGCAGTCCTCCAATCGGTGGCTGGCTCCGCCGAATCCACGCAGGTCCGAGCGGCGTTGCAGCAGACCAGGAATACGACCGTCACCTGGTTTCGCAGGGTCGAGGCCGACAAGAAGAGCTCCAAGGTTTTCGTCGAGCTGGCGACTCTGGTGACCATTGGCGAGGGAGCGCTGCGCGGCGCCTCCACAGCCTCCTTCGTGATCCACGGCCGAGGGGTGGACACTTTCCGCTTCGACCTTCCCAAGAGCATCACGGTTCTCGATGTCAACGCCCATGGTCTCTCCTCGTGGGAGGTCGGCACCCCGAACCCCGAGAGTGGGCGAGCCGAGCTGCTGGTGAATCTCAACTTCGAGGCTCAGGGGAACTACTCATTGCAGATGAGTTTCGAGCATCTGCTCGAAGGCACCTCTGCCGAGTTCGACCTTCCCGATCTCGGGGTGCTCGACGTGTTTCGCGAACGCGGCTTTATCGCCGTGGCAGCGGCCACCAACGTCGAGATCACCCCCCACGGAGAGATCGAGAACGCCGCGCCGGTAGACCCGGCCGAGCTCCCACAGGGCCTCGTCGCCGCTGCCGGCGACACGGTGTTGTATGCCTTCAAGTACCTCAAGCACCCGGTCGTCGTGCCGCTCACGGTGACCAGGCACGACGACGTGGCCGTCAAGCGCACCATTATCGAGCTGGCGAGCTTGCACACCTTCATCAGCCCCGAGGGCAAACGGATCACCTCCGCTGTCTACCGGATGAAGAACAACCGAAAGCAGTACCTGGAGGTCGCTCTCCCCGACGACGCGGTGCTGTGGGGCGCCTACCGAGACAGGCTGCCGGTCAAGGCGGCACGCCGCGAAGAGGGCGAGATTCTGGTGCCGCTCAAGAAGACCGCGGTTAGCGCCTCGGGTGAGCTCGAGACCTTTTTTGTCCAGGTGGTCTACTTCGAGCCGGGGGCCGGTATCTCCACCCTGGGCAACCGCCGGCTGTTCGCGCCGCAACTCGACGTGGACACCTTGGAGGTCCGGTGGGAGGTCTTCATGCCACGCGACAAGCGGTACTTCTGGTTCTCCGGAAACCTGGAGTGGGAGCCGGGCGTCAACCGCATCGCATACCTCGGGAGCGCCGCCTACAATCTCGACAATCGGCGGGACCTGAAGAAGCTGGCTCTCGTCGAGCGACACGGGCGGCGGGTCATCACCGATGGCGACAACGAGGTAGCCGTCGACGAAGTCCGGGTCTCGGCGACCGGCGAGGATCGTCGACTGTCGCAGGAGGAGATGGCGCGGATCGAGGTCGGCAAGATTATGGCGCCGGACTCTCCCGACGAAGCCGAGGCACTGGAGGAGGGGCAGCTCGAGGACGACAAAGCGCGGCCGGCGCCGTCCGGTCGGCAGGCTGGGCAACTCGTCACCCAGGTTCCGGAGCGCTCAAACGTCGCCTTTGGCACCTATCAGGACGTCCGGGGAGTCGGCGGAAACGCCCGCGGTGTGCTTCCCGTGCGGTTCGATCTCCCCTCCGAGGGCCTGCGCCTGTCATTTGTCGGCCGGCTGATGACCTCCGAGGAGCGGCCTTTGATCGCGATGCGTTTTGTGCCCGCGGCCTGGCGCCTGCCGCGGCTCGGCCTCTTCGCGGTTGTGCTCCTGACCTTCATCTCGACGCTGTCAGCCGGCCTGATCGCCAGTCGCGGACTCACCGCGCTGTCGCGCGGCGCCCGGGCCGGGCTCATCGCAGCCGTCGCGGTCTTGCTCGTGACCCTCTACCTTGCAGGGGGGCATCGGATCGCCTTTGTCATGACGTGTGCAGTGGCCCTGGCTTGCTGCTATGCCATCTGGCGGCTGGCCGGCCGGCCAGACACCGTCGAGGGATTCTGAGTTGAGTGTTCTCAGACCCGGCTTCGTCGGCGTTGCCCTGGTTCTGTGGGCCATCGCCGTTCCCGCTCAGCAGCCGCCGGAGCTGCCGGCGCTCAGCGGCACCGAGCTCACCCTCTCTTGGCAGGACTTCAGGAGTATCGTGGAGAGGACCTACGTCCCTCCAACCCCGCCGGTAGAGCCTCCCGAGGACGCCTTTCTGCGCGCCGCCGAATACACCGGCCGGCTCGACAGGGGCGTCTTGACACTCGACGCCACGCTGCAGGTGGAGGCGCTCAAAACGGGCTGGGTGAGGCTTCCCCTCTGGGCCGACGGCGCCGTGGTGAGCTTTGATGGCGACGGCGCGCTGCTCCATCGCAATGGCGGCAGTGTGGAGGCAGTGGCTCAGGGCCCGCGCACCTTTCGGATGCGAGCCCGGCTCGTCCTGCCGGCCACGGACCACCCGGGAGAGAACAGGATCTCTCTGACACTGCCCGACGCGCCGCTCAACCTTCTCGACCTCGAGGCGGGTCCCGGGCTGCGCGATCTGGAGGTGGAGGCGGGTCTGGCTTATCGACGCCAGCCCGGCCGGGTATGGGTGGCTCTGGTCGGCGGCCGAGCCACCGTCCGCTATACCCTCCCGTTTGCCCGCACCGAGAGCGAGACGGGCGAAGAGCTGGAGCTCGAGCCCAGAGTGCTCGTCACGGCGTACCAGCTGCTGAGCCTGGGGGAGGGGGTGGTGCAAGGCACCCTGGTTCACGACTATGAGGTGCAGGTGGCCAAGGTGGACCACTTCGACGTCACCCTGGAGGACGGCGTCGAGGTCTTCGACGCCTCGGCCCCGGGTCTCGAGAGCTGGAAGATCTTGCAGCGGGAGGGAGAGCGGGTCCTACGCATCAAGCTGGCCGCGCCGACCGAGGGAGCGGTGCGTGTGGTGGTCAGCTTCGAGGGCAGCTACGACGCGGAGGCGGGAGTCGTCGAGGTACCGCGCTACCGTCCCGACGATGTCGAGCGGGAGTCGGGTTTCGTCGCCGTAGCCGCCGACGGCGCGGAGGTAGACCTCGAGCTCGACGGCAATCTGCTACCCGCCGACGTCAGCGAGATCCCTCCCGATATCCGTGCCTGGGGCGGCAACCTCGTAACCGGATTCAAGTACTCCGGTGCCCCCGATCGCTCGCGCGTGAAAGTGACCGAGCACGAAGACGCGCCGGTGCTGATGGCTATCGTCGAACGCCTCAACGCCACTAGCGTGTTGCTCGCCAACGGCGTCGAGGCCAGCTGGATCGACCTCGTGGTGAAGAACAATCGCAAGCAGTTCCTCAAGCTTCGAGTGCCCGAGGGAGAAGTGGAGATCTGGTCTCTGCTGGTGGACGGACAGCCCACCCGACCGAAGCAAACGGGTAACGATGTCCTGGTTCCGCTGCCAACCACTGCCACCGAGGTCACCACGGGGATCTCGTTGGTGCTGCTCCGCCGGGGCCGGAGAATCGGCAGTCTTTCGGGCGTGGCCCCCTATCTGCCGAGCTTCGACATCCCCGTTTCCGAGGCGCTCTGGTCTCTCTACCTGCCGCCGGACAAGCTCTACTCGGTCTCCGACGAGGCCTTTTCCGTTGTCGCGAATACAGCCGCTGTGCGGCGAGGGCGCCCTGTTGGCGGCCGGTTGGCGCCCAGGGGGCCTGTTTCCTACGAGACCGAGGGCGCCGTGTCCAAGGACACCTACGAGGCTCAGGACAAACAGGAGGCCAAGATCACTCAGCAGCTCAGGGCGCGTCCGGGCGCCTCCCGCAAGGGCGCCCTGCCAGTGCGCATCGCGCTGCCCGGCGGCATCTCTTCGATGGCGAAGGTCAGCGTCGCCCGGATCCTGATGGTGGACGAGACCGAGACGGTACTCCGGATGAGGGCCTTTCCACGCTGGACCCGCTCTCTGACACGCTTCGTGCAGTTGATGTTGATTCTGGCAGCGGGGCTTCTCGTCGGCCTGCTGGCGGTCGGTCGCCTGCCGCGCCAAAAGCTGCCCGGGGTCGCCGCGTTGTTGGTCGCCGCGCTTGTTCCCTTCGGCGGTATTGGCGTGATCAGCGCTGTGATTCTCGCGGGCCTCGTGGCTGGGGCCGTCTTCCTCGCCTCATCGATCGCCCGCCGTCGCAGTCTGCAGGCCGGCGACTAGGGCTGTCGGGTACGGCTTTCCGAAGGATCGATCGAGAGGAGCTCGAATGGCGTCACCCTTACCGATACGGCAGGACCCAGCGAGCCGCGCCGTGGCCGTGGCGTTCGGTCTCGTTGTCGTACTCGGTACCATGTTCGTTCCGCGGCAGAGTGCCGCGATGCAGACCGAGACGGTCGAGGAGACCCTCACGACCATGCGAGCGAAAGGCACCTTCGAGGTCAAGCTCAGTCCGCTGGAGACCTACAGCCAGGCCCCGGACGCGAAGATCGGCCGCCTGTCGATCGACAAGACGTTTGCGGGCGACCTCGCCGGCACCAGCCAAGGCGAGATGCTCTCCGGCGGCTCGCCGGCCGAAGGCTCGGCCGGTTACGTCGCAATCGAGAGGGTGACCGGCGCCCTTCGAGGCCGGAGCGGCAGTTTCCTGCTGCAACACTCCGGCACGATGACGCCGACGTCGCAGAAGTCGACGATCACCGTCGTCCCCGGCTCGGGCACCGATGCTCTCGAGGGCATCGCAGGCACCATGTCGATCGAGATCGAGGACGGCAAACACCTCTATGACTTCGAGTACACACTTCCGAGCAGCCCATGACAGGACTGGAACTAGAGCGAGTTCGACTGGTACCTCAGGTTGAGCCAGCCTGAATCTACTCGACGATGCCGGTGTAGGACTGCCCGGAGCAGAGCGCGGTCCTGGCCTTCATGCGTGTGTCCCCTTTCTCTCCCCTATCAGGTAACGCGACAAGCTCGGCCGCTGAAGCTCAGGCGCTCGTAGCAAGCCAACAGGGACTCGATTCGGGTTTCGGCCTGCCTGGCAGGGGAAGCGCGTCGGGCTCCGGTAGCATGGTCGACATGTCAACTTCCCCTAAAGTCGTGAGAGTCGCTGCCGTGCAGCACTCCTCGGTCTTCTTGAGTCGCGGGGCCTCGGTCGAGAAGGCGCGCAAGCTCATTGCGGAGGCTGGAGCGAACGGCGCCAAGCTCGTGGTGTTGCCCGAGGTCTTCATTCCTGGCTATCCGGACTGGGTCTGGGTCGTTCCCAACAGCAAGGGAGCAGTCCTGAACCCGCTCTACCTCGAGCTGTTGACCAACGCGGTCACGATTCCGGATGAGAGCACCGAGCAACTCTGCGAAGCGGCGCGAGCCGCGGGCGTCCACGTCGCGATAGGGATCAACGAGCGAAACCAGGACAGCTCAGGTTCGAGTCTGTTCAGCACACTTCTGCTGATCTCCGATGAGGGAAAGATCCTCGGTGCACATCGCAAGTTGATGCCAACCGGTGGCGAGCGAACCGTCTGGGGCCAGGGAGACGGCAGCACCCTGGCCACATTCGCCACTGGATTCGGCAGGGTCGGCGGCCTGATCTGCTGGGAGAACTACATGCCACTGGCGCGGCAAGCGATGTATCAGCTGGGCACGCAGATTCTCGTGGCGCCCACCTGGGACTCGAGTGAGCCGTGGATTCTCGCGATGCGCCACATCGCGAGAGAGGGCGGCACGTTCGTGATCAACTGCTGCCAGGCTCTACGAATGGACGAAGTCCCGGACCGGTATGAGTTCAAGACGCTCTACCCCGAGGGACGGGAGTGGATCAACAAGGGCAACAGCTGCATCGTGGACCCGTTGGGAAGGTTCCTCGCCGGGCCGCTCGAGGCGGCTCAGGAGATCCTCTACGCAGATCTCGATATGAGCCTGATCCCGGCAGCCAAGCGACTGTTCGATGCGGCTGGTCATTACTCTCGTCCGGACGTCCTGCGCTTCGAGTTCGGTCGAACTTGACGGGGCCACGAGCCGCGACACGGGCCGGCCCGCAGGCCGCAGGGCGACGTCATGAAGACGAGGCTGGAGGGTTCACGGCCGCGATCTTCGCGCCAAGCTGGTTCGCAAAGGCCGTCATCTGGGGCCAGCTGCTGGACAGCTGAAACCCGGCGGAGAGGTTGCGGCCACGACGCTGGAAGTCGACCTTGAGAACGGGCCGACCGGCGGCCCACCTGCCGGAATGCCACTTGCCCAGGCGCACACCGGTCATCTCGCGCCAGGGGATCTCGAGCGGCGTCTTGGTGAGAGTCCTGAGGAAGAAGAGACCTCCCTCGTCGAGCCAGAGCTTGCCGTTGCCGCGGGCGAAGAAGCCGTCCTCGCGAAACCGCCTGAACCAGGCGCCGTCGATCTCGGTGCCGAAGTAGTTGCCTCTCTTGTGCCCCTCCATGACGGCCTCCTGGCTCTCTACGCTCTTGCTGCTGGAGATATTCGGTCGGCTCTGCGTGGGCCCCTTGCCCTGCGTTTCACCTATCCCCTCGGGGAATCTATGCCGTCTTCAATGCCAGGGCGCCCCGCGGGCTGAGGAGGCTGGGTAAGGCATGCTGTGCCTCTCAACGCCTCGCTGAAGGAGACTATCGTGGACGCCGTGAGCGCTCCTCAATAGGAGGTCCCGGAAGCAGGGACGGCCAGGTTAGCTCATGGATGAGCACACCTGTTTCTCCGCCGCCTGCTATAGTCGGCGGGATCTGAACAGACGAAGAGGCCCGGCGACGCGGCGGAATAGCCGACATCGGGCGAGCCTGCCGCGACGCCTGGACCGGGCGTAACGGAGCGGCCGCTGATCGGCACACGGGGCGCGGAGACGAGGCCCGCGAGTCGTTTCCAGGGGGAGGTGCCAAATGAACGGACCACGCAAAGCAACGGTCAATCTGGGTCTTGTCAGCTTGTTGGGGGTCCTCCTCAACTCGTGCCTGTTTCCCGAGCTCATCGACGTCTTCGTCTCTGAGGAAGGCGACGGTTTCCTCGTGAGCGTCTCCGTGGGCAGCGACATCTCGCTCTGCAGCAACGAGGGTGGGGGAGACTTCCTGTGTCTTTATGCCGGGGAAGCGGGGGCCTCCATCACCAGCGATGTGACCCTAACCGGAGCCGATATCGCCTTTCTGTTGCTGCTCGACCCCATGATCGTTCAGCTACCCCTCGCGGCGACGAGCTTCGCCGGCACCTTTCTTCACAACGACACCAGCATGAGCGGCAACCTGGCGATCACCTCGGGCCTCGCCGCTTTCGACGCCGACTTCGACACCACGGTCGTCGCCGAGCCGGGCACGCAATTCGTCATTCTGGATCTGCCGGCCGGTGCACCCACGCAAGGTAGTTTCTCGTTCAACTTCAACTACACAATGCCCCCGGGCACGACCTCTCTCCAGATGAAGTCGATGTTCACCGGCAGGGTCGACGCCGCCGGCCAGACTTACTACCCGCCGCTGCTTCCATGTGAAACCAATTTCGCCAGCGTTCCGGCGCTCAATGTGCCGTTTCCGTCGGGCGGACAAGTGGTGGTACCCGCGGACATGGCGCAGGGCTGCACCAACGCGGTCTACAACTACGGCGCCGCGGCGCCGGTTCCTGCTGGCGATCGGTGGTCTCTGCTGGCTCTCGCGCTGCTGCTGGGAACCGCGGCGGCGGCCAGTCTGAGATGGCGCGCGCGACACAACGGGTAGCTGCGTCTTCGTAATCCTCTGATCGAGGACGTACCTCTGGGTGGGCGCAAAAGGGCGTCGGGCGGGCGGCGGATGGCTGTCCCGAAACGCCCTGGTCGCTCGTCTCGCGCTGCCTGTGCCGCCTTATACTCCTACCATGCGCATTCGGACGAAGCTCGCTACCGCCCTGATTCTCTCTGCTTTCCTCGCGTCTCTCGCTACGGCTGCCGAGCTCGCCGCGGGTAGCGCTGACACGGGGTATCTGGAGACGGTGCTGCCGAACGGCCTGCGGGTCGCTCTGGACGAGCGGCGCGAGGTGCCGATGGTCAGCGCCACGGCCATCGTCGGGGCGGGATCCGCCCTCGAGTCGGAGGATTTCTCCGGCGCCTCGCACCTGCTGGAGCACCTGCTCTTCAACGGCACGACGACGATGAGCCAGGAGGAGCTGTACGCGGCGGTGGATCGCATCGGCGGCTACAGCAACGCCCACACCGACGAGGACCACACCTACTACACGATGCTCGTGCCGGCGGCTCATGCGGCGAGCGGCCTGGAGATCCAGGCGGCGATGCTGTTCGATTCGACGATTCCCGAGGAGAAGTACGACAAGGAGCGCAAGATCGTGCTCGAGGAGATCGCCAAGGACCGCTCGCGGCCGGATCACGAGGTCGACCTGGCGATCCGCCAGCGGACCGCGCCGGAGACACCCTATGCCCGACCCGTCATCGGGACCTACGAGTCGCTGGCCGGGATCGCGCGGGACCGGGTGTGGGAGTACTACAAACGGCGCTATGTGCCCGAGAACATCCTCCTCTTCGTGGCCGGTGACTTCGCCGCCGGAGAGATGCTGAAGGTGGTCGAGCGGATCTACGATCCGCCCGCCGCCGGAGAGCCCCTGCCGCCGGTGCCCGACCCGTTTGCGGGTCCCGGACAGGGGACTCTGACGCGGATCGGCCAGGAGACGCCCTCGGCGGTGGTCACCGTGACGCTTCCGGCCCCTGGCCCGTGTGAGGCCGGCGGTCCCGAGGTGGAGATCATCGCCGCGGTGCTCTCGAGCGAGGCGGGCCCCCTCCGGCGGGCGGTGCCCGGCGATGAGGCGAGTCGGATCTCCGCCACCCACGTGACGCGACCGGTTGGCAGCGCGCTGTCGATTCGCGCCGACCTGTTGACCGGCGTCGATCCCGGACCGGTGGCCGAGCGGCTCATCGGAGCCCTGGATGCCACCGGCCGCCGGGGTCTCGAACAGCCGGGGTTCGGTTCGGTCGAGCTGATGCGGGCCAGCGCCGCCGCGCGTTCGAGACAGCTGCTCATGGGCCAGCGGCTGCACTATCTGGGCATGATGGTGGCGGACGCGCTGGGCGCCTGCGGGGGCTCGGTCGCGCCGCTCCTGCGACCCGAGGAACGGGTCGAGCAGACCCCCACGGGCGTGGCAGACACCGCGGCGGCTCTGTTGGGTGACCTGGCGCGACGGGCCCGAGTCGTGGTGATCGATCCCGGTGGCGGAGCAACGACCACCGGGCCGATACCGGAGCCGGCCACGGTTGCGGCGGTCGAATCCCCTCCGTCCGCGGGCCCGACAGCCGCGGATCTCGACCGCACTCTCGACAACGGCATGAGAGTGCTGGTGTCCCAGGAGCCCGGCACCCAGGTGACCGGTTTCCACCTGCTGATCCGCGACCGGTCGGCGCGGGAGCCCGACGGGCAGGTTGGAATCGCCGATTTGCTGCACCGGCTGTTGCCCCGCGGCACCCGGCTCTCCGACCGCGGGCAGCTCGAGGCGCGGCTCGAAAGACTGGGTGCCGAGCTCAAGACCGCCGATGCCGACTTCATTCCCTATGACGACTACTACACCGATCCCGGCCACTCTTTTGTCCGGCTCGAGGTCCAGGCGGACAACTGGCTGCCGGCGCTCGACCTGTTGGCCGAGCTGGTGAGGCTGCCGGCGCTCTCCAGGGCCGAGTTCGAGACCCTGCACTCGACTCGCCTGGCCCGCGCCGAAAAGGAGGCCTCGTCCCCGACCGAGGTCGGCCGGTCCGCCTACCGGGCTGCGTTGCTCGGCGCCGAACATGCTCTGGCCAGGCCGGTCGTCGGCACGCCGGCGAGCCTGGGCAGCGTGACCCACGAGGCTCTGGTGGACTTCGCCGGCACCTATCTGGGACCCCGTGCCCTGATCCTGAGCGCCGTCGGGCCGCAGGAGGTCGAGGACGTCTTTGGCGCCGTCGCCGAGCGGTTCGCCTCGGCGGAGCCGGTTTCCGAGTGGTCGCCGGTGGCGCCCTGGCCGCTGACCGGAGAGGCGGGCCCGGTGGTCGAAGTGGCCCTGGGCGCCGACCAGGCGAAGATCTATCTGGGGTTGATCGACGAGGTGGCGCCCGCCGATCGAGCCGCCCTGACGCTGCTCGCGGCCATCGCCTCGGATCGACTGGCCATGACCTTGAGGGAGGAGCAGGGCCTGGCCTATCGACTGGGCGCTTCGGTGACCTTCTCCGAGACGCCGGCGTTGGCCTGGCTCACCGTCGAGATGGGTACCCGGCCGGAGAATCGCGACCAGGCCCTGGACGGGTTGCGCAGCCAGCTGGAGAGCCTGCGCACGAGCATGGTGGACGACGAGCAGATCGAGCGGATACGGGCGGTTCTCGCAAGCAGGGCGCTGATGCGGCGGATGACGGCGGTCAACCGGGCCCGCTACATCGGTTTGCGGGCCTTCAGCGGGGTTGCGGCGCGGGAGGACCTGGATGCCCTCGAAGCGCTCGACCGGGTGAGCCGCGATCAGCTCGAGCGTCTCGCCGGTGAATGGCTGGATCCGGCCCGTCACCGGGTGACCGTCGTGCACTGAGACCGGGGTGGTCAACCCGGACGAGTTTTGGGCGTAAGCTTATGCAGCCGCTCGAGATGAGCGTCGCACACGACCGCGGTGGTCCCGCTCCTGCGTGGGCTATCGGATCTTCGTATCAGATCGACACAGGGAGCAAGCCATGACCCAACAGCCGCCAAGATGCACCACATTGGCAGTCACTCTACTGCTGGCACTCGCCTCGATTGCGGGGCTGGCGGTGGCCCAGGACGCGGACGATGCCACCCTCGAAGTGACGGTGCGCGACCGCTGGGGCGCGGTGCCGGGGGCCACGGTCCAGGTAACCGACCAGGAGCGTGAGTTCGGCCGGCGCCAGACCAGCGACGCCGCCGGATTGGCGACCTTCGCGGCGCTGGCCGCGGGCATCTATCGGGTCGAGGTGGCCCTCGACGGCTTCGTGCCGTACCTGGAGGAGGGCATCACCCTGGCCGCCGGGGGGCGGGCGACGGTGGAGGCGAGGCTCGCCCTCACCCAGTTCTCCTCATCGGTCACGGTCACCACCGCCAACCGGCGCGAGCAGCTGCTGCTCGACGTGGCCGAGCCCACGACGCTGATCGACGAGATGCAGATTCTCGACACCGGTGGCCTGTCGGCGAAGGACGTTCTGGCGGAGCAGGCCGGTTCCGGCATCGTGGTTCAGACCGGCGGCGGCCGGGGGCACGTGTCGATCAACGGGGTCGGCAACGACGGCGTTCTGGTGCTGATCGACGGACGGCGTTATCTGGGCCGCGACGGCATCGGCAACTTCAACCTCGAGGATCTCGACCTGTCGGGGGCGGAACGTGTGGAGGTGGTCAAGGGCGCCGGATCGGCCCTCTACGGCACCGATGCCCTGGGGGGAGTCATCAACATCATCACCAAGAAAGCCGAGCAGGGCACCCGGAACAGGATCGAGGTGACGGCCGGCTCGCACAGCGACCTGCGGGTAGCGGACAGCTTCAGCAAGCGCACCGGCAAGTACGGGCTCGAGCTCATCGGCTCCTTCCGGACCTTCGACGGCTTCGATCTCGACCCGGGTGATCCGCAGCTCCAGGGCGAGCCCAGCAGCGAGCGGCTCGATCTCCAGGTGAACGCGGACCGCCAGCTCTCCGACGGCATCACCGGCGGCCTGTTTGCCAACTACTCCCGCCGCGAGGTCAGGGACAACTTCTTCACCGGTGCCACGCAGCTCGGGCAGGAGGTCTTCGACCAGCAGCTGGACCTGACGCGCTACACCCTGTCGCCCGAGTTCGACTTCGTGCTCTCGCCCAGCACCTCACTCAGCGTCACGCTGACGCAAGGCAAGTATGACCGCGACGAGAACGACGTCTACGCCGACCGGGTGGAGGCGGTGCCGTCGTGGCAGGAGTGGAACACCGAGGGCAAGGCCACTGTGCGCCAGGGCTGGCGGGCGCTGGACCAGGACCAGCTGTTGCAGGTGGGTGTCGAGTTTCGCCGGCAGAAGATGGACCGTTCCGCCCTGCGCCGGCCGGGGACCGACTCGTCGGAGGTCGATCGCGACCTCAGCGTTGCCTGGTTCCAGCAGGAGCTCAACCTGGGCCCCAAACTGACTCTGGCCGGCGGTCTGCGGTACGACGACGACAGCGAGTACGGCAGCGAGACGAGCCCCAAGCTCAGCGCGGTCTTCGCCGGCAGTGAGAAGACCCGCCTGCGGGCCAGCTATGGCCACGGCTTTCGGGCGCCGCGGTTCGGCGAGCTGTTCATCGAGATTCCGTTCTTCTTTGTCGGCAACCCCGACCTGAACCCGGAGACCTCGGACACCCTGACCGCCGGATTCACCTACTTCGGCGACCGGGTCAAGGCCTCGGTCGATTACTTCGACACCGAGCTCGACAACGCCATCGCCTTCGACTTCGGCAATTTCATCCCGCCCTTCAGCTTCAGGAACATTCCGGGGATCTCGACGCGCCAGGGCTACAACCTCGAGCTGACCGTCGATCTGCCCGGAGGCTTCACCCCGTCTGTCGCGTATACCAAGCTCGACGCCGAAGACGCCGACGGCGAGAATCTCGGCGGCTTCGCCGAGGACACGGCGTTCTTCAAGCTGCTCTGGCAGGACCCCGGCCGCGGCCTGCGCGCCAACCTGCGGGCCGAGTACCGTGGCGAGACGAATCCCGGCAGCTTCGACGGCAGCTTTACACCGAGCTACACCCTGTGGAACCTGCAGGCCAGCAAGACCCTGCAGGCGGCCGGGCGCAAGTACCGCCTGTGGGCGCGAGTCGACAATCTCACTGACGAATCCGACATCTTCCGGCGCGACGCTGCCGGCATGCCGATTCCCGGAGAGCTTCAGGTCTGGGAGGACGGTCGCAACTACCACGTCGGAGTGGCGATCGATTTCGAGGGGCGGCAGTAAGGGGTAGCGGACCTACCTGCAGCGCTGCTTGCGGCGCCAGGACGAGGAGACCAGCTGATGCTCGAACGAAGCCTGGCGGCGATCTGCCTGTTGGCCTGCGCTGGTCCGGTCGCGGCCGGAGAGCGCATCCGGCACGAGATGACGGTCGACCTCGATCCGGTTTCGCATCGCCTCGAAGTGAGTGACCGGGTGACCTTGGGTGCGGTGCCGGAGGGCGGGGCGGTGGAGTTCCTCCTCAACTCCGCTCTCGAGATTCGCCTGAGCGAGCCCGCCGTCACCGAGGTGCCCTTGGGCGACGTCGAGGCGTTTTTCGGCATCAACACCAGCCCGGAGGAGTCGGACCGGGCGCCACTGACCCGCTATCGGGTGGAGTCGGTGCCGGAGGGAGGCGGTCTCACCCTGGTGTACGAGGGCGTCTTCGACTTCGGGCTCTCGGATCAGAAAGAGGAGTACACGCGCGGCTTTCGCTCCACCATCGGCATGCTCGGCGAAGAGGGCGTGTTCCTCGGCGGAAGCAGCTTCTGGTACCCGTACTTCGACGATCGGCTGGTGGAGTTCCAGCTGAGTGTGGGTCTGCCCGCGGACTGGCACGTCATCAGCCAGGGCGACGGCACGTCGCGCGACGAGGGCGGCCGCGCCCAGTGGGACTCGCAGGGCCCCATGGACGAGATCTACCTGGTCGGCGGGCCGCTGGACGTCTATCGCGACGCGGCCGGTGCGGTCGAGGCGCTGGTCTACCTGCGCCAGCCGGACGCCTCGCTGGCCGGCAAGTACCTGGCCGCGACATCGCAGTACGTCGAGATGTACCGCAATCTCATCGGTCCCTACCCCTACGGCAAGTTCGCCCTGGTCGAGAACTTCTGGGAGACCGGCTACGGCATGCCCTCGTTCACCCTGCTCGGCCCCACCGTCATCCGCTTCCCGTTCATCCTGCACTCCTCGTATCCGCACGAGATCCTGCACAACTGGTGGGGCAACTCGGTCTTCGTCGACTACGAGACCGGCAACTGGTGCGAGGGCTTGACCGCCTACATGGCCGACCACCTGATCAAGGAGCAGCGGGGCCAGGGAGAGGCCTACCGGCGGGACGCGCTGCAGAAGTACCGGGACTACGTCAAAGAGGGCAAGGACTTCCCGCTGAGCGAGTTTCGCTCGCGCCACAGCTCGGCCACCGAGGCGGTCGGTTACGGCAAGACGCTGATGGTCTTCCACATGCTGCGCCGGCAGGTCGGAGACGACGCCTTCCGCCGGGCGATGGCCCGTGTCTACCGGGGCTTTCGCGGCAAGAAGGCCTCGTTTGCGGACCTCCGGGAGGCCTTCGAATCGGAGACTGGCGAGGAGCTCGGGCGTTTCTTCGAGCAGTGGGTGATGCGACCGGGCGCCCCTGTGCTGGGCGTTGACGTCACCTCGGTGCGGGAGGGAGCGGGCGGCTACACCGTGACCGGGTCCCTCAGCCAGTCCGGGGACGGGGAGCCGTTCGCCGTCAGCGTGCCGTTCGCTTTGCACACCGCCTCGGGCACTCTGGAGTCGGTCGTGCAGATCGCCGCTGGCCGCATCCCGTTCGAGATCCACAGCAGCGCCGAGCCGTTGGTCCTCGAGGTCGATCCCCAGTTCGACGTCTTCCGCCAGCTCGATCCGCGCGAGACCCCGCCGTCGATCGGTCGCATCTTCGGCGAGGCGGAGATCCTGGCGGTTCTGCCTGAGGCCGCCCCCGCCGCGGCGATCGAGCGTTACCGGGAGCTGATGGAGGCTTGGCAGAGCGCGGCGCATTCGATCGAGGTGAGGCTCGACACCGAGGTGACCGAGCTGCCCGAGGATCGCTCGATATGGGTTCTGGGCGCGGCGAATCGCTTCGCCGCTCCGCTGTTCGCCGAGGATCCGCCGGCAGGGCTGACGGTAAGCCGGGAGGCGGTCGGCTTCGGCGACGAAAGCACTCCGCTGGCCGGCCATTCGGTGGTCGTCATCCGCCGCCACCCGGACCATCTCGAGAAAGCGATCGGCTGGCTGGTCGTCGAGCCGGAGGCGGCCTTCCCCGGCATGGGGCGCAAGCTGCCCCACTATGGCAAGTACTCCTATCTGGCCTTCGAAGGTGACGAGCCGACCAACGTCATCAAGGGGCAGTGGCCGGCGTCGAGCTCGCCGCTGCGCGTCGATCTGCGCCCGGCCGACCGCCGAGCGGAGCCGCTGACCGCCTCTGCCCTCGACCAGCGGGCAGCTCTGGCGGAGCTGCCACCGGTCTTCTCATCCCGGGCGCTGATGGAGCACGTCACGTTTCTGGCCTCGCCCGAGCTCGAAGGCCGCGGGGTCGGGGGCGACGGGCTGCAGAAGGCGGCCGAGTACGTCGCGCAGCGGTTCGCGGCCGCGGGACTCGTGCCGGGTGGCGGCGATGACGGCTGGTTTCAGGTCGTCGAGGTGCCCAGCGGTCCCGACGGAGAGCCGGCCGAGGTGGTCAACGTCGTCGGCTATCTACCGGGTGCCAACGCGGACTGGTCGGATCAATCGGTGATCGTCGGCGCGCACTACGATCACCTGGGCCGTGGGTGGCCCGATGTGCATCAGGGGGATGAAGGAAAGATCCACCCCGGAGCCGACGACAACGCCAGCGGCGTGGCCGTCCTCCTCGAGCTCGCCGCCAACCTGGCCTCGGGGGACCCGCCGGCGCGCAACCTGGTGTTCGTCGCCTTCGCCGCCGAGGAGGCGGGCCGGATCGGCTCGCGCCACTACGTCGACCAGGGCGCGCCGTTCCCGACCGCGGGCATCCGCGCCGTGGTCAACCTGGACACGGTGGGCCGACTGTTCGATCAGAAGGTGTCGATCCTCGGCACCGGAACGGCCACCGAGTGGCAGCACATCTTCCGCGGCTCGAGCTTCGTCACCGGTGTCGAGAGCCGCAATGTGCCCCAGTCCGCCGAGGCCTCGGACCAGATGAGCTTCATCGAGCAGGCAATCCCGGGAGTCCAGATCTTCACCCAGGCCCATCTCGACTACCATCGAGCCACCGACACGGCGGAGAAGATCGACCCGGCCGGCCTGGTCAAGGTGGCGACGCTGGTGAAGGAGGCCGTCGCCTACCTGGCCGAACGAGAGGAGCCGCTGACGGTGACCATCGAGGCCACGGCGCGGGACTTCTCCGAGGCGTTGAAGAGCCTCGCGGCCGGCGATACGGTCCAGACGACGGTGCTGCGAGAGGGTGAGCAGATCACCGTACCGGTGACGGTCGAGGCGCGATAGCTCGCGCAGCGCCGGGTCCTGCCCATGCCGAGAGAGCATCGAATGGCCGCCGGCCGGTCGTCCGTATCGCTGGTCCTGGGCTTCACGGCGCTGGTGCTCGGTTCGGCCAGCGCTGGCGGCGACGAGCCGCAGACGGCCGCACCGCCGCCGTCATCGCTGGTGCGGGCCGCCGTCGGAATCGAGCACCGCGATGCGGGGCATCTCCGGCCCCAGGAGCGGCGGCCGAATCCGCGGTTCACCGGCAACGGCGACGGTACGGTGACGGACAACCTGACGGGCCTGATCTGGCTGCAGGACGCGAGCTGCGCCACCCTGCCGCGAACGGATGACGCTGGCAGGGCGTTCGGGGCGATAGCGGTTTCGGCCGCCCTCGACCTGGCCGATCCCGAGTGCGGTCTCTCCGACGGTTCTCAGGCCGGGGATTGGCGCCTGCCGAGCCGCTTCGAGCTGGAGAGCCTGCTGGATCTGGAGTTCCACGACCCGGCGCTGTCGAATGCGGCGGGCACGGCGAAGTGGAGTGCCGGCGACCCGTTCTCCGGCGTCGAGTCGTCCTGCTACTGGTCGTCGGTTGCCCTGGCCAGCGACCCCACCTACGTCTGGTGCGTCGACCTCCTCGACGGCCTGGTCTTCTACGTCTACGAGGTCCACTACTACTACGTCTGGCCGGTTCGGGAAACGCGGGAAATGCAGGAAATGCAGTGACAGGCTACTCATTTCGCCAGCGTGGGGCTGCCGAAACCGTCATCGAGCGAGCGGCGCACTGGCCCGCGAGCCATCGCGGTGCGGCCCGTAGACGGGTCGGGCTTGCTATGGTTGGCGCCTCGAGCCAACTGATCTGGAGGGCCACACGATGGCGAGCGACAAAGATCTGGCCGTTCTCGGGCGGGGAGTCGAGGAGTGGAACGCCTGGCGGAACCAGACCGCGGGATGCCCCTGCGACCTCATGGGGGCCGACCTCAGGGGGGCGGACCTCAGGGGGGCGAACCTCCGCCACGCGAAGCTCGGCGGAGCGGACCTCGGCAGGGCGGATCTCCGCGGGGCGCAACTCCAGCGGGCGGAGCTCGGCGGGGCACAGCTCGGCGGGGCGAACCTCAGCGGGGCGGATCTCGGCGACGTCGACCTCAGCGGGGCGGATCTCGGCGACGCGGACCTCGGCGAAGCGGATCTCAGCCGGGCCAACCTCGACGGGGCCAACCTCAGCGGGGCGAAACTCGCCGGGGCGGATCTGACCAAGGCCCGACACCTGACCAGGCAGCAGTTGGACACCGCGCTGCTGGACTCATCCGTGAGAGGCCTGTCGGAAGACCTGACGGATCGACGTTTCGGCAAGGAGCGCCGGGAGAAGAGTAGCGGCCTCCGGAACGCACCCCTCTTCAGGCTCTGGCTGAATCGCCGGAAGGGCAAGGCGCGGCGGAGGCGGGAAGACTCTTTGGGGCCGGCTGATCCCGGCACTCGGCAAGGGCTTCCTCGAGGTGAGCTGCCAGAGTAGCGCGCCCCGCCTTTCGGGGTGTTGCGGTGACTCCCCAACCGGCGCGAGGCTTGGGCCGTGGCGAGGGTAGGGCCTCGTCTCGCTCGGCGGGCGAGAGGTGCAGGCGGATGAAGATCAAGCTGAACTACACCGGCTACCTGAAGTTCGACGGTGCCGAGACCGGCGCCTATGTCGAGGTCGAAAAGGGCGCGACCCTCGGCGATCTGCTCGCCGGTTTCGACGTGGCTCGGGACCAGCAGCGCTTTCTCAGGCTGTTTGCCAACGAAGAGAAGGTCGATCCCTCGTATGTCCTGCGGGATGGAGACGAGTTGACGGTGATCATGCAGATCGGCGGCGGTTAGCCGCGCGGAGGGAACATGAGATTTGTTGATTTCCTGATCCCGGAAACGCTGGATGAGGCCCGGGCGGCTCTCGAGGCACTCGGCGACCGGGGCTACGCCTTCGCCGGCGGCACGGCGTTCCAGTACGTTTCCGACCGGCCGGGGGCGACCGCGGTCGACATCACGCGCCTCGGCCTGCGGGGCATCGACCAGACCGACGGCGGCTTCCGCGTCGGCGCCACGACAACGCTTACCGACCTGGTTCGCTACCAAGCGGACGGCTGGGTCCTCGACCGGGTGGCGACGCGCATCCCGACTCACCAGGTGAGAAACGTCTCGACGGTGGGCGGCAACATCTCGCGCCTGTTTCCGTGGTCGGATCTGCCCCTGGCGCTGCTGGTGCTGGAGGGCGGCGTGGTCATCAGCGACGGGGAGGAGCAGACCCACGCGGCGCTCGAGTTCTTCACCGCCCAGCCCCTCAACCGGTTCGGTCACGGCGACCTGGTGACCGCGGTGACCCTGCCGGCGGTCTCTCCGCCGCTGGGCTTCGGCTTCAAGAAGGAGAACATCACCAACGCGGCGTTCGCCCTGATGACCGGGGCCGCCGCCATCACCCTCGACGGCGAGCGCTTGGCCAAAGTGAGGCTGGCCGCCAACGGCGCCCTGGCGGTGCCGCAGCGGCTCACGGCGGTGGAGGATGCCCTCGAAGGCCGGGCGGCCGACCCGTCGCTCTTCGCCGGCGCCGTCGAGGACGGCATCGGCGGCCTCGACTGGCGCGGCCGCGAGGGCATGTCCGACGAGTTCGCCCGGCACCTGGGCGGCGTGATCCTCTGTGACGTCCTGGAGCAGGCGCTCCAGGCGGCGAAGGGAGAGGCGGAATGAGCGTCGAGAAGGCGATACGCATCCAGCTCAACGGCGAGAGCCGCGAGTTCAACGTCACCGCGGGCGAGTCGCTGCTCGCCCTGCTGCGGCGCTCGGGCCTGACCGGCACCAAGCGCGGCTGCGAGGACGGCGCCTGCGGCTCGTGCACGGTGATCATGGACGGCGCGGCGGTCAACGCCTGCATCACCTTCGCCTTCCAGGCCCACGAGCGCGAGGTCTGGACCATCGAGAGCATCGGCGAGTACGACGACCCCAGCCCGCTCCAGAAGGCGATGGTCGAGGAGGCCGGCGTCCAGTGCGGCTTCTGTATCCCGGGCATCGTCATGTCGGTCAAGGCGCTGCTGGACGAGATCCCCAACCCGACCCACGAGCAGATCCTCGAGAACCTGGACGGCAACTACTGCCGCTGCACCGGCTACGAGAAGATCGAGGACGCCCTGCACAGAACCATCGCCGAGACCTCGGGGGAGGAGCCGCAATGGACAAGGTGAAGGAGTTCAAGGTGGTCAACAAGTCGGTCGACAAGATCGACTCCATGCAGCTGGCCCTGGGCAAGCCGTCGTTCGTGGCCGATCTGGTGCCCGAGGACGCCCTGATCATCAAGATGCTCGGGAGTCCCCATTCCCACGCGCGCATCACGTCCATCGACACCAGCGCCGCCGAGGCGATGCCCGGCGTGCACTGCGTGCTGTGCCACGAGAACTCGCCGCGCCACCTGCACCTGACCGCCGGCCAGGGCTATCCGGAGCCCTCGCCGTACGACACGGCGGTGTTCGACTACAAGGTGCGCCACGTCGGCGACCGGGTCGCGGCGGTCGCCGCCGAGACCGCGGAGATCGCCGAGGCGGCGCTCGAGAAGATCGAGGTCGAGTACGAGGTGCTCGAGCCGGTGCTCTCCATCGAAGAGGCGCTGCGCGACGGCTCGCCGGTGATCCACGACGAGCCCGATGTCAGCCACCCGCTGCCGGTGCCGTTCCAGCCGGAGAAGAACATCGTCTCCGAGGTGGGCATGAAGGAGGGCGACCTCGACCACGAGATGGAGACCGCCGACTACACCTTCGACCACTTCTACGAGACGCCGTACGCCCAGCACGTGCCCATCGAGACCCACGTCTCGTTCGCCTACCTGGACGCCGCGGACCGGGTGGTGATCGTCACCTCGACCCAGGTGCCGTTTCACTGCCGGCGGATCGTCGCCCAGGCGCTGGGTATGGACGTCAAGAAGTTCCGGGTGATCAAGCCGCGCATCGGCGGCGGCTTCGGCTCGAAGCAGGAGATGCTGCTCGAGGACGTCTGCGCCCTGATGGCGCTGCGCACCCGTCGATGCTGCTTCTGGCAGCTGACCCGCGAGGAGAACTTCCGCTACGGTCGCACTCGGCACCCGATCAACTTCCGGCTGCGCACGGCGATGACCGCCGAGGGCGTGCTAACCGGGATCGGCATGGAGGCGGTCTGCAACACCGGCGCCTACGGCGGCCACGGTCTGCCGGTGGTGGGCTGCTGCGGCAGCAAGGTGCTGCCGCTGTATCGCTGGAAGCACATCGACTTCGACGCCAAGGTGGTCTACACCAACCTGCCGGTGGGTGGCGCCTATCGCGGCTTTGGTGCCACCCAGGCCTACTTCGCCCTCGAGAGCCAGCTCGACGAGATGGGCCACGCCATCGGCATGGATCCGGTGGAGATGCGGCTCAAGAACCACATCCAGGAGGGCGAGGGCTCGCCGGTGTTCGCCGCCCTGGGCGAGGGCAAGGCCGGGGTCGAGATGACCATCGGCAGCTGTGGCCTCAGCGAGTGCATCAAGCTCGGCGCCGAGGAGATCGGCTGGGGCCGGCGCACCCTGCCCGAGGAGAAGACTGGCCGCTACCGCCGCGGCCTCGGCCTGGCCACCCTGATGCAGGGCTCGAGCATCCCCGAGATCGACATGGGTGCCGCCTCCATCAAGATGAACGAGGACGGATCGTTCAACCTGCTCTTCGGGGCCACCGATCTGGGGACGGGCGCCGACACGGTGCTGGCGCAGATCGCTGCGGAGGAGCTGGGCACCACCGTCGACATGATGCTGGTCTACGCCTGCGACACCGATCTCACCCCGTTCGACGTCGGCGCCTACGCCTCGAGCACGACCTATCTGAGCGGCGAGGCGGTGCGCAAGGCGGCGGCCAAGGTCAAGGCGCAGATCCTCGGGGTTGCCGCCGAGATGATGAACAAGCCGATCGACGAGCTCACGGTCCGGGACGCCAACGTGGTGGCGGCGGACGGCAGCGAGGTCACCTTCTCGGCCGTCGCCGTCTACTCGCTCTACGAGCGCAACCAGTTCCAGATCATGGACGTGGCGTCACACATCACCCACAAGTCGCCGCCGCCCTTCTCCGCCCACTACGTGGACGTGGTGGTGGACACCTTCACCGGCAAGGTGAAGGTGGAGAAGTACGTCGCCGCCATCGACTGCGGCACGGCGATCAACCCCAAGCTGGCCGAGGGCCAGACCGAAGGCGCGGTGATGAACGGCGTCAGCTATGCCATCTGCGAGGAGTACCTGTTCGACTCCAAGGGCCGCATGACCAACGCCAACATGCAGGATTACCACATCCACTCGCTCCGGGATAAGCCGAAGATCAAGACCATCCTGGTGCCGAGCTACGAGGACACCGGCCCGTTCGGGGCCAAGAGCGTCTCCGAGATCTCCATCAACGGCGCCGCGCCGGCCATCGGCAACGCCATCTTCAACGCCACCGGAGCGCGCCTGCGCCGGTTCCCGTTCACGCCGGAGCGGGTCTGGAGGGCGATCCGGGAGCAGTCGACCGTTCCCAGCCCGAGCCCGGAGGCTGTTCTGTCGATCTAAGGCGCATCCACAGATGCGGGCCACTGTTCAGAGGCCCTTGGCGGCCGCGGTTCTGCATCGACGACCGGCCGTTCCGGCGCTGCGGGTGGAGCTCAAGGAGAGGCCCGAGCAGCCGTCTCAGGCGATCGTTTCGACCCCCGGGTAGGCCCGCAGCGCCCGGTCCAGTGTCGCCAGGACCAGCCCATCCACCAGGGCGGTTGCGGCCAGGAATCGGTCCGCCGGGTCGCGGGAAGGGAAGTCGGCGAAGGTCTCGCTGGCGATGGCGATCGAATGGGTGAGCGGCGCCATGCGGGTGCCGGAGACCGCAAGCGCCTTCTCGACCCATGACAGCGGGTCGGGCTCGAGCTCCAGGCTACCCCGGCGTGCCAGCACCAACGTCTCCCAGACAGAGACCGGAGAGAGGTAGATGCCGGTGGGCGCTTCGCGCAGAGCCCTACGCAGCCGCTCGGAGAGCCGCTCGGGCTCGAGCAGGCTCCAGATCCAGACGTGCGTGTCCAGCAGCACCTTCAACGGCGTAGCGCCTCCCATTCGTCCTCGTCCGTCGCCGGCGCCACCAGATCACCGCGGACCTTGGCTGTTCCGCGCATTGCTCCCAACCAGTCATCGTCGGGATCGGGCGCCAGCGGCGCGAGTTGGGCCACCGGCACCCCTCGCTTTGTGACCACGATGGCCTCGCCCGTCGCGCGAACCTCTTCGAGGAGCCGCAGGCAGGTCTGCTTGAATTGGCCGGCCGGGATGGTCTTCATGGGTGGAAAGATTACCATGGATACAGTCCATGGACAAGTTTGCCGCCGTCATAAAATCGGCAGTATGGCGTCGAAGTCCCTGGGCCAGCTCTGGCACTCGGTCGCCGACCGGGGGCGCGAGATCCTCGCCCGGCGGCGTGACGAACGGGAGGTGCGCTCGGTCGGCAACCTGTGCCGGGACCTCATGTCCGAGCGGGGCGAGGCTTCGGGGGTGGCGCTGGCGCGGGAGGTGGTCGAGCACTTCGCGGCCATGGACAAGGGGCAGAGGCTGGCCTTCTTCGAGTTCCTCCACGCCGAGTTTGCGCCCGACACCGAGGAGATCACCCGCGCCGCCGGCGCCTATCTCGGCCGCCCTGACGCGGACACGCTGCGCGACCTCGGCCGCGCCGTCGAGCCGCCGCGGCAGGAGCTGATCCGGCGCGTCAACCTGGCGCCAAACGGCACCGCGGCGATCGTCGCCATGCGCGCCAGCCTGCTGCCCCTCCTGCGGCGCCATCCGAGGCTGGCGCAGGTCGATGCCGATATCCGCCATGTGCTGCGCTCCTGGTTCAACCGCGGCTTTTTGGTGTTGCGGCGGATCGACTGGAACACGCCGGCGGCGCTGCTGGAGAAGCTGATCGAGCACGAGGCGGTGCACGAGATCAGCGGCTGGCCGGATATGCGGCGGCGGCTCGCCGAGGACCGCCGCTGCTTCGCTTTCTTCCACCCGGCGCTGCCCGACGAGCCGTTGATCTTTGTCGAGGTCGCCCTGCTCGACGGCCTGGCGGACTCGATCGAGTCCCTGCTGACGCTGGAGCAGGGACCGCGGGACGTCGGGCGGGCCAACACCGCCATCTTCTACTCGATCAACAACTGCCAGGATGGATTGCGGGGCATCTCGTTCGGCAGCTTCCTGATCAAGCAGGTGGTCTTCGACCTGGTGCACGAGCAGCCGCGGCTCAAGCATTTCGCGACCCTGTCGCCGATGCCGGGCCTGCGCGGCTGGCTCGAGCGAGTCGCGGCCGAGAACAGGGAGGGCCTGGAGCCGGAGGAGATGCGAGCGATCCGGGCGGTCGCCAAGCCCGGCTGGCACAAGAGACCGAAGGCGGCCGAGTCGCTCAGGGAGCCGCTGCTCCGCCTCGGGGCCCGCTATCTGTTGGAGGCGAAGGACGGGCGTGAGCCGTTCGACCGTGTGGCTCGCTTTCATCTCGGCAACGGGGCACGGGTCGAGCGGCTCAACTGGCTGGCCGATCCGTCGGAGCGGGGCCTCCGGCAGTCGGCGGGCATGATGGTGAACTACGCCTACCTACCCAACCAGATCGAGAAGAACCACGAGGCCTACGTCAAGCGCGACAAGGTAGCCGCGGCCGCCGCGGTGCGGGCGCTGGCGCGCCGGAAGCAGCGGCGGGCGCCGAAGGGCGACTGACTCTGGGATACCCTCGGATTGCCGATGTCCGGACCCTCCTCGGGTTGGCGGTCGCTCGCCGTTATCCTCACCTGCCAGCTGTGCCTGGCGTGCCCAGCTGACGACCGGCGGGCCTTCTCGCCCCTGCCCTATCTGGCCGACCTCGCCCAACTCGAGTCGTTCACCGCCGGCACCTACGCCAACTTCGAGTGGGCGCTGAGCGAGGGCGGGCTGGATCCGGTGGCGGTGCACGGTGAGGCGCGCCGGGCGATCCTCGCGGCGACAAGGGATGAAGAGGCCGCCAGGGCCCTGCACGGGTTTGTCGACGCATTCGGGGATGGACACTTCCTCCTGCGGCCCGAAGGAGTCGGCCAGGGAGGGCCCGACGGCGGCGGGCCGGCGGGACCCGGCCCCGAGACCCCGGCGGCCGAAGCCTGCTCCCGGCTCGGCTACGAAGAGCACGACCACTCCTTCCGGCTGGACTTCGGCGACGGCCTTCGACCCGTCACCCCGTCCGAGGACCCGGTCCCTGCCGGCTGGCTCGGGACCGGCGGTGCGAGGGTCGGTATCATCCGGATCGACGAGTTCGGCGCCAACCGGTTCGGCGAGTACTGCCCGCAGACCTGGGAGGCCTATAGGCGGCAGCTGGACGGGGCTTGTGACGACTGGCCGTGCGAGTACGGCTTCCGGCTCGCGATCGTCGACCGCCTGCTCGACGAGATCGCCGGCAGGATCACCGCCCTCGAGGAGCATGGGATCACTGCCCTGGTGGTCGACATCACCGGCAACGGTGGCGGCTCCGACTGGATCCACCCGACCGCCGGCATGCTCACCGAGACGCCGCTGGCGGGCAACGGCCGCTCCGTGGTGCGTCATCCCCACTGGCGTGGGATCTTCGGCGAGATGGCCGCCGACGTCGATCGGGATCTGGCGCGCAACGATCTCTCCCTCGAGCAGCGGCGTTTGCTCGAGGAGGTGCGAGCACGGCTCGAGGCAGGCATGGTCGAGGCTGCCGAGGCGTGCGATCTCTCGTCGGTGTGGGAGGAGGGGCCCGGCGAGCTGCCCTGCACCCTCCTGGTTCGGGACAAACTGTTCACGACGGGTCTGCTGGCCGCCCCACCGCCGATCGATACCGAGGGCCTGAGCGCGCGTTCGAGCCTCTACAAGGCGCTGGACTACGGTCAGCGAGCCATCGCCTGGCGCGGCCCTCTGGCGGTGCTGACGGATCATGACACCGCCTCCGCCTCGGAGTTGTTCGCCGCCCTGCTGCGCGACAACGACGCCGCGACGTTGATCGGCGAACGCACCCACGGCACCGGCTGTGGCTACAGCAACGGCGGCATCCAGACCGTGCTCGAGCATTCACGGCTCGAGGTCTGGCTGCCCGACTGCGTACGCCACCGGCGGGGCGGCGGAAGCGAGCGGGCCGGGATCACGGCGGACCTGCCGATTGAGTGGATACGCGGCCAGACCGCACGAGAGAAGGGCGCCCGCTTTCTGGCGCAGATCGAGCGCTGGGTCGGGGCGCTCTAGCCCGCCCTTCTCACCGATCCTCTACTGCAATGCCGAATCTGCCCGCATCTGCCGCGTTCTGCTCGGTCGGCCATCCTCTCGGCGAACTTACGAGTAACGCCTGCGGTGACCTCGGTCGCAAGCCCTGCATCTGCAGACAGCGACGGAATCTCGCTAAGAGGCCGGTGAGAAAGGCGGGCTAGGATGCGTATCGATCGCATCGATCTCTGGCATGTGGCGGTACCTCTGCCGGCGCCGTTTCATCCGGCCTGGATCCCGGGCTTCACCCAGTCGGACAACCGGTTCGATCTCATCCGGCTGACGACGCGGTCGGGTCTCGAGGGCTGGTCGGCCGCGCCGCGCATGGGACGCGAACGAGCCGGGCTCGGGGCGCTGCTCGGCCCCTACTTCCTGGGCGAGCGGGCCGACGACATCGCCAACGTGCGCCAGCGGATTCGCGAGATGGGCTATCTCGGCTGGCGCTGCGGCTGGATCGAGGCCGCCTGCTGGGACCTGGTGGGCAAGGCCCGCGGCAAGCCGGTCTACGAGCTGCTGGGCGGCAGCGGCGGCCGGGTGGAGACCTACGCGTCGAGCGGCGAGGTCCGGTCGGGCGTCGGCCGGGCGGCGGAGATCGAGGCGCGTTTGGCGGAGGGTTTCAAGGCGGTCAAGCTGCGGGTCCACGATGACACCCTGGCCGAGGACTGCGCCCAGGTCCGAGAGGCTCGCGCCGCCGTGGGTGACGCGCCCGTCCTGGGGGTCGACGCCAATCAAGGCTGGCGCGTCGCCGCCATTGCGGATGCCCCTACCTGGGACTACGAGCGCGCGCTGGCCTTCTGCCGTGAGGCCGAAGAGCGGGGCTTCACCTGGGTGGAGGAGCCCCTGCCGATGGACGACTACGCCGGGCTGGCGAGGTTGCGGGCGGCCACCCAAGTGGCCGTCGCGGGCGGCGAGCTCAACAGCCAAGGGCTACCGGAGTTCCGGACGATGCTGGAGCGAGGATGTCTCGACTGGTATCAACCCGATGCGGTTTTCGCCGGCGGTATCGCCGAGAGCTGGGCAATCGCCCGACATGTCGCCGCCGCCGGCGCGGTCTACTCTCCCCACACCTGGACCAACGGCATCGGCTTCGCCATCAACCTGCAGCTGTTCGCCGCCTCGCCGGGCCGCGGCACCTCACGGCTCGAGTACCCTTACGATCCGCCCGGTTGGGTGCCGGAGGGCCGCGACGGCCTGCTCGTCGAGCCCTGGCTGCATCGCGACGGCGAGATCATCCTGCCGGAGCGCCCGGGGCTCGGCTTCGAGATCGACCGCCGGGCCCTGCGTCGGCAAGGCAAGCGGTTCTACACCGCCACCGGGCGGCGGGTGGCCGTCGGTGCCGTGCTGGACCGTGGGCTGTCGGAGGCCAGACGGTTGGGCCGGGTGCGCGGGCAGCGACTGGCCTCGCGGGACCGCTGGCTGGACGAGATTGGGGGCGATCCGGCCGTGGACCCTCTTCGTGCCCTCGGCCCTCCTTCGCCCCGGGAACCCACCTGAGGCGATCGGATCGGCCGCGGATCGCCGGATGCTAGTGTTGTGTCTCCGACTTGGCTTGCCGTATGGGCGAGCCATCGGCGTTGCTGGCAAGGCGCGCCGACGCAGGCATAGCCGAGCCTATGTCGAGGAAGCGCAACGTAGCCAGCGACGTACGTAGCCAGCGACGTCGAGGGTCGTCCAGACGGTAAGGCGAAGTTGGAGACACAACACTAGAGTCCAGAAAGCGTCGGAGGCGAGCGCAGCGATGGGCGGCGAGAAGCTGTCAGACCAGGAGATCCTCGGGCTCGAGAGGCCCGAGAGCGGTCTCATGACCTACTACGTGATGCTGGCGTTCATCGCCGGGCCGTTCTTCTTCATTCCGCTGATCCCGCTCTACTTCCGCTATCACACGCTGCGCTACCGCTTCGACGAAGAGGGCATCTCGATGCGCTGGGGGGTTCTTTTCCGGCGCGAGATCCACCTGACCTACTCGCGTATCCAGGACATCCACCTGGTCTCCAACGCCGTCGAGCGCTGGCTGGGCCTGGCGCGGATCAAGATCCAGACCGCCAGCGGCAGCGCCAAGGCGGAGATGACCATCGAAGGCATCGGCGCGTATGCCCAGCTGCGCGACTTCCTCTACACCCGGATGCGGGGCGCGCGTGGTGAAGGTGGCGCCGCGGCGGTTCGGGAGGAGGCAGGAGCGACCGGCGATGACACGGCGGCGGAACTGGCCGCGACCTTGCGCACGGTGGCCGAGGAGCTCAGAGGATTGCGCCGCGATCTGGCTGGACGACCGACCTCGCAGAAGGGGCCCGATGCTTGAGCCGCTACAGGAGCGGATCCGCCGGCTGCTGAAGGTCCCACCCGAGCCGGATCCGCCGCTTGGCGAACCGTCCTCCGTACGGGTCTTTCGCGCCGCGCCGGGCTTTCTGCGCCACCGACTGCTGGGCTGGGGCTGGAAACAGTTGAGTGCCCTGATCGGCCTGATCATCGGCATCGAATTCGCCCAGTCCGGTAAGAGCTTCCTGGAAGACGGCCCCGGGATCCTGCGCTGGCTGCCGTGGAGCTGGATCGATCTGATCGAGTATCTGGCGATCGCCGCGTTCGTGGCCCAAGTCTTCTATTCGCTGGTGCTGGTGATGCTCGACTATCGCTACCGCTGGTACGTGATCACCGACCGCAGCCTGCGCATCCGCGAGGGTCTGTGGAAGGTCCAGGAGCGCACCATGACCTTCTCCAACGTGCAGAACGTCACCATCCAGCAGGGGCCGCTGCAGAGGCTGTTCGGGATCGCCGACCTGCGGGTGCAGACGGCGGGCGGTGGCGGCAAGATGGGCGATGGCGACGAGCAGGGCTCGGCCGACCATCTGCACGTCGGCTACTTCCGCGGCGTCGGCAACGCCGCCGAGATCCGCGACGTCGTGCTGGCCAGCCTGCGTCGGCTGCGCAGCTCCGGCCTGGGAGACCCCGAGGAGCCGGTCGCTCCGGAGCGCGCTGGCGGCCAGGCTGCGGCCGTTCAGCAGGCGGCCCGCGAGCTGCTGCGCGAAACGCGTTCTCTGGTCGCGGCGCTGCGCTAGCGGTTGGCGGTCTCCAGTCGGCGTCGCGCCACTCTTTCGTGTAGCCTCGGATGCCGGTCCAGCCATGTGTCTTCTCGTCGCTCTTCATCGGGTTCACCCGGACTCGCCGCTGGTGATGGCGGCGAACCGTGACGAGCTCCTGGCCCGCGGGGCAACGGCGATGACGGTGCTCGGCGACGGTCCGCCGAGGGTCCTGGGCGGTCGCGACCACGCCGCCGGCGGCACATGGCTGGCGGTCAACGAACGGTCGGTGGTCGGCGGTCTGACCAACCGGCCCTCCGGGCGGCGGGACCCGGCGCGGCGCTCGCGCGGCGAGTGGCCGCTGTTTCTCGCCGGGTTCGACACGGCGCGGGAGGCCGCCGACGCCTTCGTCTCCGCCTTCACGCCGGCGGACTTCAACCCGGGCTGGGTGCTGGTGGGAGACGGCCGCGAGCTGCTCTACATCGACATGACCGTACGGTCGGCCCGGCCGGTCGGGCTCGAGCCGGGGATCCACATCCTGGAGAACCGACCGCTCGACGGCCCCTCCTCCAAGGTCGATCTGGTGCGCCGGCAGCTGCGCGGCATCGAGTCGGTGCGCGGGTCGGCGCTGACCGATCGGCTGAGGTCGTTGCTGGCCAGCCATGCCGTGCCGGACGAGGCCGATCGGCGGCACGGGCCCGGCGGGTCGCCGCCGCGGCCCGCGGCGGCCAACGCCGCCTGTGTTCACCTGGGCGCCTACGGCACCCGTTCGTCGACCATTGTCCGGGTAGAGCCCGGCGTGCCGCCGCGGGTCTGGTCGTCTGACGGCCCACCCTGCACCGCGCCGTTGATCGAGGTCACGGAGCTGTGGGCGGCGCCGCCCGCAGTCGAGGAGGCCGGGGCCGGTGGCTGATCCGGGTCGGGTACTGGCCGGCAAGAACGTCCTGCTGGGCGTCACCGGCGGCATCGCTGCCTACAAGACGCCCGAGCTGGTGCGGCAGCTGGTCCAGCTGGGAGCCGACGTTCGAGTGGTGATGACCGTTGCGGCGCGCGAGTTCGTCGCCCCGCTGGCGCTGCAGGTGGTGTCCGGCCATCCGGTTCTCACCGATCTGTTCGACCGCAGCGCCGGGGCCGAGGTGAGGCACATCGCGCTGGCCCGCTCGGCGGACCTGGCGGTGTTGGCGCCGGCGACCGCCAACCTGCTGGGCAAGCTGGCGCACGGCATCGCCGACGATCCTGTCGGCACGGTGTTTCTCGCCGTGACGGCCCCGACGCTCATCGCGCCGGCGATGAACGACGCCATGTGGGCACACCCGGCGGTGGCCGAGTCGGTGGGCAGGCTGGTTTCCTGGAACTACCGTCTGGTGGGCCCGGAAGAGGGTTTCCTGGCCGAGGGCTACGCTGGCGTCGGCCGTATGTCCGAGCCCGAGACGATCGTCGCAGCGCTCGTCGAGATGGCCGAGGGCCCGACCGATGGTATCCGGCGGTCCGTGGCAGGCCGATGAGCCGCGGTGGGCCGCTGCGCGGCCGGCGAGTCCTCATCACCGCCGGACCGACACGCGAGCATCTCGACCCGGTTCGTTTCCTCTCCAACCCCTCCTCGGGACGCATGGGCTATGCCCTCGCCGAGGAGGCGGCAGCGCGCGGCGCCCGGGTGATGCTGGTCTCGGGCCCGACGGCGTTGGAGGATCCGGCCGGCGTCGAGATCGAGCGGGTCACCAGCGCGGCGGAGATGCTGGCGGCGTGCCGGCGGCGTTTCACCGCCTGCGACGTGCTGGTGGCTGTCGCCGCGGTGGCCGATTTCCGTCCCGTGCGGCGGTACGGTGAGAAGCAACGGAAGGAGTCGATCGGGCTGACCCTCGAGCTCGAGCCCACGACGGACATCGTCGCCACGCTGGCGGCGGAGAAGGGGGACCGCTTTGTCGTCGGGTTTGCTGCCGAGACCACCGATCTGCTCGATTCGGCGGCGGCCAAGATGGAGCGCAAGCGACTCGACCTGATCGTCGCCAACGATGTCAGCGACCCGGCAGTCGGGTTCGCTTCGGCGGACAACCGAGTGGTCATCCTGGGGCCCGACGGGTTCCGTGTCGAGCTGGGGCCGGCACCGAAGCGCTCGATCGCCGGCGGTATCTGGGACGCCATCGCCTCGCGGCTCTAGCCTGCTGTGGACTGCCCCGAAGGGGCTATGCGGATAGAGTCCCGATCACCATGCGAATGATCCGTGAGCTGGACGCCACCGAAGTGCGGGTGCTCGGGGCGCTGATGGAGAAAGAGCAGGCGACACCCGACTACTACCCGATGACGGTCAACTCGCTGATCGCCGCCTGCAACCAGAAGAGCAACCGCGAGCCGGTTAGCGAGCTGAGCGAGACCGAGGTAGTGGAGGCCCTCGAGCGGCTGCGCAAGGACGTGCTGGCCTGGCGCAGCGATGGCGCGCGTGTCGAGCGCTGGAGCCAGTCGATCAGCCGGCGGCTGGAGCTGGATGCGCCTTCGAAAGCGCTCCTCACCCTGCTCATGCTGCGCGGGCCGCAGACACCGGGTCAGCTGCGCAGCCGCAGCGGGCGTCTGCACGGCTTCTCCGAGCTGCGCGAGGTCGAGGACACGCTGCGCGACATGGCCTCGGGCGAGGCGCCACTGGCGGTCGAGCTCGAGCGCCGGCCGGGCACCAAAGAGAGCCGCTGGGCACATCGGCTCGGCGCCGAGCCGGCCCGAGACGTCACCTCCGTCGCCGCCATGACTCCGACCCCTCGACCGGCCCCGGGGCCCGGGTTGAGCGAGCGGCTGGAAGCGGTGGAGCGGCGGGTCGAAGAGCTGGCCCGCGAGCTGGCCCGTCTGCGCGAGGATCTGGGCTAGGCTGCCGGGATGCGTGTCTGTGCGGTTGATAAACAGGATCGAATTGGTCCAGAATCCGCGTCATGTGTCGCGCTTGCGTCGCCGATGAATCCGCCGCGCTGGTCTGTGCCGAGCGTCTGCCGGACTACCTGCGGCGGCAGCATCTTTTTGGCGATCTGAGCGCCGAGCAGCTCGACCAGGTCGTCGGCCGGCTGCGCACGGTGCGCCTGGCGGACGGGCAATGGCTCTACCGCCAGGGCGATCGCGCCGAACGGTTCTTTGTCGTTCGCGAAGGGCAGATCGCCCTCTTCCGTCAGTCGAGCGAAGGCCGCGAGAGCATCATCACGATCGTTGGCACCGACGAGGTCTTTGGTGACGAGTTGATCTTCCTGCCCGAGGCGTTCCACGACCTCAACGCCAGGTCGGTAGGCGACTCGACCCTGCTGAGTCTCGACCGCACCGGCTTCCGGTCCTTCTTGAAGGGCACGGCGGCGCTAGGCTTCAGGCTGCTGGGCACCCTTCACCGGCGGCAGAAGATGCTGCTCGACCACATCGAGCGGCTGACGCTTCAGGACGCCACCCAGCGGCTGATGGCCTATCTGCTGGACCGGGTGGGCAAGGGGCAGGGGCCGCAGCGGCTCGAGCTGTCGCTGCCCAAGAGCACGCTTGCCGCCCACCTCTCGATCCAGCCGGAGACGCTGTCGCGCATCCTGGCGCGGCTCAAGGAGTGCGACTACCTGCGCGAGGAGGACGATGCGCTGATCGTCAACTCCGAGCAGTTGCGTTCCGGGCTGAGCTGCACCGTATGCCACCTCCGGTGGGGTTGCCCCGGGCCGGAGAAGCTCCTCAGCCCGCTGACCGAGCCGGCGGCGATTGAGCTCGCCTCGTCCCTGTAGCCTCGGGTCTGGGGCTCAGGCCGCCTTGGCGAGAAAGCGCCGGAGCTTCTCGAGCTTCTTGCGCCGCTTCTTCTTGCTCAAGACCGCCAGGAGCGGACAGCGCCGGCAGGCTTCAGCCTTGCGCTCGAACTTTCGGCAGCAGGAGGACTTGAGCTTCATAGGCCGAAGTCGATGGTGAAGCCGAAGAGCGCCGCCCGCGGACGGCCCGGGCGCAAACCGGCGGGCCGCCGCGCCGCGACGTAGACCTCGTCGGAGGCGTTGAGCACCTGTGCCCAGATCCGATGCCGATCCGACAGCTTGACCTCGGCCCGGACATCGACGAGGAAGCGCTTGTCGATCGACTCGGCGCGCGGGATCGGGCCGTTGCCGGCGTGGGTGCGCATGGTGTCGGCCCGGGAGGTGTCGAGGTGGACCGACCACCGGTCGCGCTCAACGCTGAGCCCGGCATAAAGCTGGTTTCGCGGCACGTACGGAAGCTCGTCGCCGCGCTCGACCCGTGGCGCCCAGTCGGCGAAGCTGGTCTCGAAGGACTTGCGGAACTCGGATGCCGTGTAGGTGTAGCTCAGCCGCAAAGGCAGGCTGAGGCCCCGCGCCGCGCCGCGAGCGAGGTCGATCGACAGGCCGGCTTCCAGACCGGCCACCTGGACCGCGCCGGCGTTGAACTGGTCGCCGGTTCCCTCGCCGCCGGTCGAAACGGAGTCGTTGCCGAGCAGGTTGTCGTAGTCGTTGAAGAAGCCGATGACCTCCGCCGCCGAACCGCCTGCCTGGTGGCGCCAGCCCAGTTCGTAGTTGAGACTTTCCTCGGCATTGACCTCCTCTTTGGAGCTCGGGCTGGGCGGTGAGAAGCCGCGGTGAACGCCGGCGATCAGAGTCGAGGCCGGTCCGAGACGGTAGCTGGCGCCGACGCCCGGGATCACCTCCGTCAGGTGGTTGCGGCGAATCTCCAGGTCGGCGCCGGTGCGGCTGGGATCGGAGCGCCCGAAATCCCGGCGGCTGAGATCGATCGACTCGACGCGAGCGCCCGGGGTGAAGGTCCAGCGCCCGGCCGTGAAGGTGTCCTGGACGAAGACGGCGAGAGCCTCGGCGGACGCAACGCGGTTGGCCTGGCTACCCGGCTCGCCACGGGAGGTGAGAGCTCGCCGCCCGTCGACCATCTGGAAGAGGTCCTCTTCCTGGAAGCGGTCCTCCTGATCCTCGTGATAGCGCACGCCGAGCTCGAACTGATGCGCCCTGGCCCCGTTCCCGAGCCTCCAGGCAGCGACGGCCTGGATACCCTGTGAGTCATAGTCGCGGCGGTTGTTTCTCACCGCGAGAGCTCCGGGGGCGCTGTCGGCCTCGCCGCGCAGGATGTCGAGCTGCCGGGAGTAGGCGGCAGGGTCGGCGAGCACGTTCGCGACGCCCATGCCGTCCACCTTCTCGAGCTTGAACCAGTTGCGAAAGAAGTCGTTGCGGTAGACCGTGGCAGTGATGTCGAATCCGTCCCGCGGCTCGATGAGATAGCGCAGCTGGATCTGCTCGTGGTCGGTCGAGATGTTGTCTCCGGCAGAGGATGAATAGCGCCGGTAGGGGGAGCGGTCGAAGTCTTCCTGGGTGAGGCCGAGATAGGTCTCGTCGCCGTCTTGCCGGGTCTTGCCGAGCTTGAGCTCGAGCGCCTGGTAGAGGTTCGCCTCGGGCCGGCTGTTGAAGCGCAGCTTGCCGAGATAGTCCGCGAGATCGAAGCCCGTGCCGCCGCCTCCGTCGAGTCGCTTGAAGCCGTCGGTCTCGAGCTGGTAGGTCTCGATCATCCAGCCGACGGTGTCGCTCGAGTCGCCCGCCCAGGCACGGCCCCGCAGGAGGCCTTCTTCGCCGGCCGCCAGGTTGATCTGTCCGCGCGCGGCTCCGGGGATCGACTTCGAGATGTAGTTGACCGCGCCACCGTTGGTGTAGGGACCCTGGCGGATCGCCCCCGAGCCCTTGCGCACCTCGAAGCCCTCCATACGGCCGGCGGTCGGCGAGTAGTAGGCCGACGGGGCGGAGTAGGGCGCCGGCGCGATCAGCACGCCGTCCTCGAGCAGGGTGATCTTCTGGCTGCGGTCGACCC
>CALZJC010000019.1 GCA_945787525.1 Thermoanaerobaculia bacterium
GTTGGTGTAGAGATCGTGGCGGTCCCTGCCCGGGTGAATGACGACGACCGCGCGGCGCTTCTTGGCGCGCATGACGGCCATGGCGTCCTCGATCGAAGCATCCGCTGACAGAACGGGCAGGTTGATGGTGTCCATCGCAGGCCTTCCCGGGCGCTCGGGAGCCGCGACTTCGCTTACGCCGACGCCCTCCCGCTTCGTGAGATGTGGGCAGTATAGGCCGCCTCGAGCCTGGCGTCACGCGCCTGCTTCGCCAAGCAAGCTCCCGGCCTCCCCTCTGCCTCCGGCCGTAGATCCCTGCGAAAAGTCCGGGGGGGGGCGCCCCCCCTCGCTTGGACTCTCGCCCGTCGGCACTTTCCGGGGACCGCGTCTCAAAGCCGGCCAGAGATCTCGGCCAGGGCCACAGCGAGCCGCTGGCGATCCTCGGCGCCAATCTCGATGGTCCGGAGAGCCGCCTCCCAGCCTCCCGCTTTGCGGCGCGAAGACTGGATGATGCGCCCGGCGAGGGTAACCTCGCTGCCGCGACCCGAGAGCCGCAAACGGAGCTCGACCAGCGCGTTCGGGGGCACGTACAACTCGGTCAAGAAACGCGCTCCCCCCTCGCTCAGGTCCAGGGTGGTCAGACTCGCCTCCTCGTCGCCGAAGTGCAGCGTGCCCTCGATCGACACCGAAACGCGGCGATAGGAGCGCCGATTGTTGCCGTACAGACAGACCTGGTTCTTGCCGCTGGCCTTGCCCAGGTAGAGGGCCTGATCGGCCCGACGCACCAGCTCCTCCGGGTCGGCGGCATCGCCCGGATAGGTGGCGACGCCCAGGCTCGCGGTCAACCGGCCGCCGGGCTGCCCAGCCTCACCGGGGAAGACGTGTTGCTCGATGAGGTCGCAGACCCGTTTGGCCAGAAGATGGGCGCCGAGCTTCGGGGTCTCGGGCAGGACGACGACGAACTCCTCGCCGCCGTAGCGAGCCGCGAGATCCACCGCGCGCACCGATTGCTTGATCAGCATCGCGATCTCCACCAGGGCTCTGTTGCCGGCCTGGTGGCCCAGACTGTCGTTGTAGCTCTTGAAGTCGTCGATATCGATCAGCACCACGGAGACACCGGAATTGTACTGATTGCAGCGCGAGATCTCGTAGCTCAAGGACTCTTGGAAGTAGCGAAAGTTGTGCAGACCGGTCAGCTCGTCTCTGAAGGCCATCTCGCGTGCCTGCTCGAACAGCTTCATCTCGATGACCGTCGGGTTCTCGAGCCGGCGGTGGACCTCGAGAAAGTAGCTGACCAACGCCACGCGCAGATCGATCGGTGAACCGAGGCGTTGCTGCATGGTTCGGCGCAGCTCGACGATGTTCTGCCAGTGCACACTGGCCTCAGCGGGCTCGAGACGGATGTGAGAGAGCAGGTAGATGAGCTCTGAGTAGACCACCTCCTGATGCTGCTCGACCAGAGCCGCCAGGCTCCGATCCAGGTCAGGGTCGCCGGCCTTTCCCGCCAGCAGGAGGCTCTGGAGGGCCTCGACGAGATCCGGGTTCAAGGTCAAGGGTCGCTCGACGACACTGGCGACCCGCGCCTGATGCGCGGCGGCAGCCTGGCGCCGCGATGGCGCGGCAAAACTCTCTACTTCGCTCACGGCTCTCCTCTCTATGAAAAGCCGAAGACCTGGGTACCCGACCGACCGGGTGCGGGATCTTACGTCCCGCGTTACGAAGGATAGCGTATCCGAGACCCGCCTTGCCAACGTCAGCCGATCTCGAGCCGCCGGACAAGGTAGGAAAGGGCCTGGCGGCTCAAACCGAGTCGTCTGGCCGCCGCGGCGCGGTTGCCGTCGGTGGCGGCCAGGGCTTCGGCCACCATGCTGTGCCGGAATCGCCGCAGGCGCTCGTGGTAGCCGTGCTGCTTCGGCCGGCCCGCCTCGGGCAGGTCGAGCAGCCCGGCGCCGATCCTGCCGTTGTCGCTCAGCGCGGCGGCGACCTCGAGAACGTTCTTCAGCTCGCGCACGTTGCCCGGCCAGTGGTAGTCGCGCAGCCGGCGCCGCGCGACGGCGCTCAAACGGGGCGGCGGCTGGCCGAGGGCGCCGAGGAAGGCCTTGGCCAGAAGCATCACGTCCTCGCCCCGGTCGCGCAGCGGCGGCAGCTTCACCCTTCCCACCCTCAGCCGGTAGTAGAGGTCGTTCCGAAACTCGCCCTTCTCCGACATGCGCCTGAGGTTCCTGTGGGTCGCCGCCACGACCCGCACGTCGATCTTGCGCGGCAGGCTCTCGCCGAGCCGCCTCACCTCGCCCTCCTGCAGCAGGCGCAGCAGCTTGCCCTGGGCGTCGAGCGGCAGGTCGCCGATCTCGTCGAGGAGCACGGTGCCGCCCTCGGCCGCCTCGAAGATGCCGGCGCGGTCGCGGTCGGCACCGGTGAAGGCGCCGCGCAGGTGGCCGAAGAGCTCGGAGACCAGAAGCCCGGGCGCCAGGGCGGCGCAGTTGATGGGCGCCAGCGGGCGGCGGCGGCGCGGGCTCTTGCGATGCAGGCGGCGCGCCGCCAACTCCTTGCCGGTGCCGGTCTCGCCCTGGATCAGCACCGGCAGGTCGCTGGGCGCCAGCCTCTCCAGCCGCTCCAGGCAGCGCTTGAGCCCCGCGCTCTCGCCGACGATGCGGCCCGGTCGGCGCGGCTGGTCCATCGGTTCGCTCTTCTACACCAGCAGACGGTCGAGGTCGCGCCAGAAGTCCGGGTAGGACTTGGCTACGACCTGCGGAGCGGCGACCGAAACGCCGGGCCGACGCAGCCCGACCAGGGCCAGGCTCATGGCGATGCGGTGGTCGTCGTGGGTCGAGACCTCGACTGGTGCGCCCGGCGGCCGCTGGTCCGCCCAGACCCCGGGGATCTCGAGGCCGTCCGGCCTCTCCTCGACCGCGGCGCCGAGTCGCCCGAGCTCGACGCTCATGGCGTTCAGGCGGTCACTCTCCTTGAACCGCAGGTGGGGCACCCCGCTGATCCGCGTCGTGCCCGCAGCGAACGGCGCCAGGGCGGCCAGCGTCGGCACCTGGTCGGGCATCGCCGACAGGTCGGCGGTGAGGGCCGTCAACCCACCGCGGCCCGCCACCGCCAGCCGGTCGCCCTGCCAGGCGACCTCGGCGCCCATGCGGCGCAGCAGCTCGAAGAAGCCCAGGTCGCCCTGGCGGCTCGCCGGGCGCAGACCCAGGATCGCCACCCTGCCGCCGGTCAGGGCGGCGGCGGCGCCGCCGTAGCAGGCCGCCGAGGCGTCGGCCTCGACCGCGAGCTCGCGGCCGTCGAACCGCGTCGGCCGCGTCCGGTAGAGACCGTCGCCGGAGCGCTCGACCTCGACACCGAACTCGGCCAGCGCGGCCAGGGTCAGCTCCACGTAGGGCGCCGAGGTCAGCCGTTCGACCGAGATCTCCACCTCGCCCCGCGCCCGGCTGGCCGCCATCAGCAGGGCCGACAGGTACTGGCTCGACTCACCGGCGTCCAGCTTCACCCGGCCGCCTTCCAGTCCGTCGCCGCTCACCCTGAGCGGCGGGCGCCCCAGCGCTTCGAGGCAGTCGATGCGGCCGCCGAGGCCGCGCAGCGCCGCGACCAGCGGTCCCAGCGGGCGCCGGCGCAGCCGGGCGGAGCCGTCGAGGATCCAGGAACCCGGCAAGACACAGGCGGCGGCAGTGAGAAACCGCATCATGGTGCCGCCGGCGCCGCAGTCGATCCGCACCCCGGCCGACCTCTCTGGCGGCCGCTCGGGCGGCCTCAGCCGGACGCCGTCGCGGCGCCGTTCGACGGTGCAGCCCATCTTTGCCAGACCGGCGAGATAGGCCTCGGTGTCCTCGGCCAGCAGCGGTCGCTGCACCACCGAGGGCGTCGTCGCCAGCAGGGCGAGATTGAAGTAGCGCTGGGTGAGGCTCTTCGAGGACGGCGGCCGCAGCGAGCCGTGGGCCGACCGGCCGGCGAGGATCAGGCGCGGGGCTGCGTCTGCCGTCTCGTTCATCGCCCCTCTAGTCCGGCCGGCCCGAAGCGCGTTACGCCTCCGCCGGGCCGCTGTACGGCGGGCCGCCGAGCCACTCCACCCGGCGGCTGCTGAACCAGGCATCCAGCAGCCAGACGTCGCCCTCGGCCAGCTGCCAGTGTTGCGGCTCGTGGTAGTGACCGAGCAACAGAGCGTCGTGGCCCTCGGCAAAGCGCCGGCGGGCGAACTCCAGGATCGGCCCTTCCGGAATCTCGGTCTTGTGCTTGAAGTTGGTCCGCGCCAGACCGCGTTCGAAGCCGACCACCAGCCGGTGAGCCAGCCACCGCGGCAGGTGGAACATGGCGAAGCGCACCGGCGGACAGTGGGAGAACCAGCGCCAGAACCGGTAGAGCCGGTCCTTTCTGTTGAGCCCGTCGCCGTGCACCAGCAGGATGCGCCGGCCGGCGAGCTCCACCGTCACCTCGTCGCCGACGCTGTCGAACAGCTCGGCGTACGGCCCCTGGCCGATGAAGAAATCGCGGTTGCCCTCGACGTAGTCGAGGCGCACGCCGCGCCGCCTGAGCTCGGCGAGCGCCGCCGCCACATCCCGGATCGCCGCGGTCTCGTAGCGCCGCTGGCCGATCCAGGTCTGGAACAGGTCGCCCAGCAGGATCAACCGCCGGCAGTCCGCCTCGCCCAGCTGACGCAGCTGCTCGATCAGCGGCCCGGGCTCGCCACCGGGGCCGTCGATGTGGGCGTCGGCGATGACCGCGACGGACATCTCAGTCTGACCCTCTCACAGGTCAGGGCTCAGAAGATCGATAGCTTGCGCGCCTGCCGCTTGCTCAGCTCGGCGGCCACGGCTTCCGCCAGGCCGGTGAACGCCTCGGCGTGGGCGCCGTCGGGCTGGGAGACGACGATCGGCGTTCCGGCGTCGCCGCCCTCGACCACCGCCGGGTCCAGCGGCACGGAGCCGAGAAACGGGCAGTCGAGCACCCCGGCGGTGCGCTCGCCGCCACCCTGCTTGTAGATATGGGTCACCTCGCCGCAATGCGGGCAGGCGAAGCCGGCCATGTTCTCGATGATGCCGAGCACCGGCACCTCGACCTTGCGGAACATCGCCAGGCCCTTGCGGGCATCGATCAGCGCGATGTCCTGCGGCGTGGTGACGATCACCGCGCCGGAGATGGGCACCTTCTGGCTGATGGTCAGCTGAGCGTCGCCGGTGCCGGGCGGCAGATCGACAATCAGGTAGTCGAGCGCTCCCCACTCGACGTCGCCGAGCAGCTGCTCGATCGCCTTGACCACCATCGGCCCGCGCCAGATCACCGGCGTGTCGACGTCGAGGATGAAGCCCAGCGACATCAGCTTCACGCCGTGGCGCTCGAAAGGAATGATGCGCTGTCCCTCGACCACCGGCCGCTCCGAGATGCCGAACATCATCGGCATGGACGGGCCGTAGATGTCGGCGTCGAGCAGCCCGACGCGGTAGCCCAGCTGCGCCAGCCGCGCCGCCAGGTTGGCGGCGACGGTCGATTTACCGACGCCGCCCTTGCCGCTGGCGACCGCGACGACGTGCTCCACCTCGGGGATCAGGCTCGGATCCTGGCTGATCGCCTCGTGGGCGGGGGCGGGGGGCGCCAGGAGCCGCAGGCCGACCTCGACCCGCTCGACGCCCAGCTCGGCCTTGAGTCGCGCCTCGGCCTCGGCGCGCACGGCCGCCGCGGCGTCCTGGTTGTGGGTGGCCATCGCCAGCTCGACGGTGACGCCGTCGTCGCTCGCCTCGACCCGATCGACAAAGCCGAACGAAACGATGTCCCGGCTCATGCCGGGGAAACGGACCTGCTGCAGCAGGGCCCAGACCTGGTCCTCGAGGGGGTTCGCCATGGCCAGGCAGTCTATCTCAGGAGAGGCCCGCTAACCGGCGGCCAGAGCCAGCACGCGGCGGCGCACATCCTCCATCAGCCGCGCCTTGTCCCGCACGCCGTAGTCGGCGCTGTCGAGCGGCCGGCCGCAGCTGACGATGATGCGACCGGGCCGGATCCGCAGACTCTGCTTGGCGCGCACCTCGCGGCTGCCGTGGATGCCCACCGGCACGATCGGCAGACCGCTCTTCAGCGCCAGCAGGAAACCGCCGCGCTGGAACGGTAAGAGCTTGCCGTCGCCGGAACGGGTGCCCTCGGGAAAGACCACCGCCGACGCACCGGCCCCGAGCTCGCGGATCGCCTCGGCAAAGCTCTCGCCGGCCCGGCTGCGGTCACCGCGGTCGATCGAGATGAAGCCGCCCACCTTGAGGGCCCAGCCAAAAACCGGGATCTGGAACAGGCCGCGCTTGGCGAGGAACCTGGTCTGACCGGGCAGGGCCGTGATCAGCGCCGGGATGTCGTACAGACTCTGGTGGTTGGCCATGAAAATGTACGGTCGGTCGGTCGGCAGCGGCGTCGCGAAACGGCTTTCGAGACTGACGCCGCCGGCCCACAGCAGGCCGCGGCTCCAGGTCCGGGCCATCAGATGGACCCAGCGACCGCGCGGCGGCAGCCAGCCGAAAAGCACCGCCAGGGTGGCGCAGACAAGCGTGCCGAGAATCAGGAACAGATTGCCGGTGATGGAGGTCAGCAGCCCGCCGGGGCCGGATCCCGCGCCCCGTGCGTCTCGGGTCGGTGTCGCTCGGTCGTCGCTCACGATAGCCCTGGGGTGCGCCAGATAGAATTAGCCGCGAGTGGTCACCAGAGCCTATTTCGCCCGGCGTTTCCTGGCCCTGAAGCTGCTGCGCGGCGCTCTTGTCGCGGGAGCATTGTACGACGCGGCTTTGGCGGCCCTGTTTCTCTGGCGCCCGCACTCGGTGGCCGCGATGCTCGGTCTCGGAGCCGCCAGCTCATCGACGACGGCCGCACTGGTGGCGGTCTGGCTGGCGATGCTCGCCGGGCTCGGGGTGGCGGCGGCTCGAGACACCCGTCGGTACAGCGCCATCGTGGCGGCCCTCATCGGCGGCCGGGCGGCGGCGGCGCTCATCCTGGCCACTACCGCGATCGCGATGGGGTCTCACATTCCCTGGCCGGCGGCCTGGAGCGCCCTGCTGGCCGTAACGCTGGCCGCCACCTGGTGGACCCAACGCGGATGACACCGGGCAGATGACTCTACCCGCCTGGTTCAGCGCCACCGCCGGCACCGCCGGAGGCCTGACGCTGCTCGGCTGGCGCGGTCTGCGGGCGCTGCTCCGGCCGCCCTACGAGCTGCGGCTCTGGCTGCGCGAGATGGAGCAGATCGGGGTGCGCTCGCTGGGGGTGGCGGCCATCACCACCATCTTCACCGGCATGGTCCTGGCGCTGCAGACCTCCTACTCGCTGCCGGCGCTCGGCGTGAAGTTCTACATCGGCACCGTGGTCTCGAAGTCGCTGGTCCGCGAATTGGGCCCGGTGCTGACGGCGCTCATCGTCGGCGGCCGCATCGGCGCCGGCATGACCGCCGAGCTGGGCACCATGAAGGTCACCGAGCAGATCGACGCCCTGCGATCGATGGCGACCAACCCGCTCAAGAGGCTGGTGGCGCCCAGACTGGCGGCGGCCCTGGTGATGCTGCCGGTGCTGACGGTGATCGGCGATCTGCTCGGCATCCTGGGCGGCATGGCCATCGCCGTCTTCCAGCTCCGCCTGACGGCCGGCTTCTATCTCAACGACGTTCTCGGCGCGCTCACCCTGGAAGACGTCTTCAGCGGTCTCGGCAAGTCGTTCTTCTTCGCCTACTTCATCACGGTGATCGGTTGCTACAATGGCCTCAACGTTCGTGGCGGCGCGGATGGCGTGGGACGGGCGACCACCGATACGGTCGTCATGGCTTCGATCATGGTGCTGGTCGCCGACTTCTTCCTCACCAAGCTGTTCTACATCGTCTTCTAGCAGCCCATGGTAGACCGATGAGCGAGCCGGTCTTTCGTGTCAGCGGCCTGCGCAAGCGGTACGGCGGCAAGGTGATTCTCGATGGCCTCGATTTCGAGATCGCGCACGGCGAGAGCTTCGTCATCCTGGGACGCTCGGGATCGGGCAAGAGCGTCACGCTGCGGCTGCTCAACGGCCTCGAGAAACCCGATGACGGGCAGGTCTTCTTCGACGGCACCGAGATCTCCGCCCTCGAGGAGCGCGACCTGTTCCCGATCCGTCGCCGCATGGCGATGCTGTTTCAAAGCGGCGCTCTGTTCGACTCGATGACGGTGGCCGAGAACGTCGGCTTCCCGATGCGCCAGCACACCTCCATCAGCGACATCGAGATCGCCCAGCGGGTGGCGACCAAGCTGGCGCTGGTGGGACTGGAAGGCATCGAGAGCAAGTTGCCGGCGGCGCTCTCCGGCGGTATGAAGAAGCGCGTCGCTCTGGCGCGCTCGCTGGCCCTCGATCCGGAGGTCGTGCTGTTCGACGAGCCGACAACCGGCCTCGACCCGATCACGGCGGCAACGATCGCCACCCTGGTGCGAGCGAATCAGCGACAGCTCAACGCCACGGTCGTGGTGGTCACCCACGACATAGCCCTGGCGCGCCGCGTCGGCGATCGAATCGCCTTTCTCGACGACGGCAGATTTCGCTTCCAGGGCACCTGGCAGGAGGCCGACGAGGCCGACGATCGCCTGCTGGCCGCTTTCCTGGCCGGCTTGGACGAGGAGGAAGCCGATGTCGCGTGAGATCAAGGTCGGCATGCTGGTCCTGGCCGCGCTGATCGTGCTGATGGGCGGGATCTTCCTGATCGGCGAGGAGAGCAACCTCTTCGCGCGCAAGAACCGCTACTTCGTGCGCTTCGACACGGTCAGCGGTCTGGCCACCGGCAGCCCGGTGCAGCTCAACGGCGTCAACGTCGGCGAGGTGACCGAGATCGTGCTGCCGCGTGACGTCACCAGGACGCTGCTGACCGTCTGGGTCTCGGTGGACCGCGATTACCAGAGCCGCATCCGCCGCGATTCGGCGGCGGCCATCAAGACGCTCGGCCTGCTGGGTGACAAGTACATCGAGATCACCTCTGGCTCGGCGGCCAGCGACGTGGTGCCTTCCGGCGGCCAGATCTTCTCCGCTCCGGCCACCGACGTCGACAAGCTGATCGCCTCGGGCGGCGACGTGGTCGAGAACGTGGTGGCGATCTCCTACTCGCTGCGCAGCATCCTGACGCGCATGGAGGCCGGCGAGGGCCTGCTGGGCGAGCTGACCACGGACAACGAGGCCGGCCGCCGGGCCAAGCAGGCGCTGCTGGGCAGCCTCGATTCTCTCGCCAGGATCTCGACGAAGATCGACGACGGCGAAGGCACGCTGGGGGCGCTGGTCAACGACTCCATGCTGGCCGCCCGCATGGGCTCCGCCCTGGGCCGCATCGAGACCCTGCTGGCGAAGCTCGACAGCGGCCCGGGCGCGCTGCCGGCGCTGCTCAACGACGAGACGGCCGGCCGCCAGGTGCGCGACACCATCGCCAGCCTCGACCGGACGGCCGAGGAGCTGAGTGCCCTGGTGGCGCAGCTGCGAAACGGCGACGGGCTGCTCGGCCGGCTGGTGACCGACGAAGAGCTGGGCGACAGCGTCGGCGGCAACCTCGAGGAGCTGCTCGAGAACCTGCGGCGGCTGTCGGCGCGCCTGGAAGAGGGCGAGGGCACCCTGGCGATGCTGATCGAGGATCCGAGCATCTACGAGGCAATCAACGATGTTATCGTCGGCATCGACGAGTCGAAGCTCTTGCGCTGGCTGGTCCGCAACCGACAGAAATCGGGAATCAATACACGCTATCGCGAAGAGCAGCAGCAGTTCGCTGACGAGGGAGCGGCGACGGTCGAGCCAACCGAACGGCCCTAGCCCAACCCTTCCACCACCTCCTACAGACCACGGGGCTGGCGCCCGCAAGATGAGCTAGTCATCATGGCATCTCACGTCCTGATCACCGGCGGAGCCGGCTTCATCGGCTCGCACCTCGCCCAGCGCCTGCTCGACCGCGGGGACCTCGTGTCGGTGCTGGACGACTTCAACGACTTCTACGACCCGGCCCTCAAGCGGGCCAACGTGGCGCCGTTCCTCGACCGCGACGACTACCGCTTGACGGAGGGCGACATCCGCGACGCCGAGCTGGTCGACCGGCTGTTCCGCGAGGGCCGCTTCGACGCGGTGGTGCACCTGGCGGCACGCGCCGGCGTACGGCCCAGCCTGAGCCAACCGATCCTCTACGAAGAGGTCAACTGCATCGGCACGCTACGCCTGCTCGAAGCGGCCCGGCGGCACGGGCCGGAGACGTTCATCTTCGGCTCCTCGTCGTCGGTCTACGGCATCAACCGCAAAGTACCGTTCTCCGAGATCGACGAGGTCAACCAGCCGATCAGCCCCTACGCCACGACCAAGCGCGCCGGCGAGCTGCTGTGCTTCAACTACCACCACCTCTACGGCCTCAAGACCGCCTGCCTGCGCTTTTTCACCGTCTACGGCCCGGCGCAGCGGCCGGAGATGGCGATCCACAAATTCACCACCCAGCTCGCCCAGGGGCAGCTGTTGACGCTCTTTGGCGACGGCAGCAGCCGACGCGACTACACTTTCGTCAGCGACATCGTCGACGGCATCGTCGCCACCCTGGCTCTGGCGCCGGGCTTCGAGATCCTCAACCTCGGCGGCGCCGAGACCACGGCGCTCAAGGACCTGGTGAGCTGGCTGGCCGAGGAGCTCGGCGTCGAGCCGCGAATCGACTACCAGCCCGACCAGCCCGGCGATGTGCCGATCACCTATGCCGACGTCTCGAAGGCAGGGCGACTGCTGGGCTACTCGCCCAAGGTGCCCATCCGCGAAGGTCTGCGTGAGTTCGTGCGTTGGTATCGCGCCTCGAACGCCGCGGCGGCGAGCACGCGATGAAGATCTGCGTCGTCGGCACCGGCTATGTCGGGCTCGTCACGGGCGCCTGCCTGGCGGACTTCGGCATGCAGGTGGTCTGCGTCGACAAGCTGGCCGACAAGATCGAAGCGCTGAAGCGCTGCGAAATTCCGATCTACGAGCCCGGCCTGGCCACCCTGGTGCGGCACAATCTCGAGGCCGGCAGACTGAGCTTCACCACCGACCTGGGGCCGGCGATCGAGGCCGCCGCGGCGATCTTCATCGCCGTCGGAACGCCGTCACTGCCGGACGGCTCGCCCGACCTGACCTTCGTCCGCGAGGTGGCCGAGTCGATCGGCGACCATCTGAACGGCTACAAAGTGATCGTCACCAAGAGCACGGTGCCGATCGGCACCGGCCAGAAGATCGAAGAGACCGTGGGGAGCCGGGCCGGCGACCAACCGTTCGCGGTGGTGAGCAACCCCGAGTTCCTGCGCGAGGGCTCTGCCATCGAGGACTTCATGCGGCCGGACCGGGTGGTCATCGGCTGCCGTGATTCGCGCGCCGAGGCGATCATGCTGGAGATCTACTCGCCGCTGCGGCGCGCCCGGGTGCCGTTCGTCATCACTTCGGTGGAGAGTGCCGAGCTGATCAAGTACGCCTCGAACGGCTTTCTGGCGGTCAAGATCTCGTTCATCAACGAGACCGCGCGCCTGTGCGAGGCGCTGGGCGCCGATGTCGAGACGGTGGCCAGGGGCATGGGGCTCGACAACCGGATCGGACCCAAGTTCCTGCACGCCGGCCCGGGCTTCGGCGGCTCCTGCTTCCCCAAGGACACCCGCGCCGTCAGCCGCATGGCACAAGAGCAGGGCTTCGACTTCAAGATCATCGACGCCGTGCTCGAGGCCAACCAGGAGACCCACGAGCGCATGGTCGACAAGGTCCGAAACGCCCTCGGCGGCCTGGAAGGGCGGACCGTCGCGCAGCTGGGGCTCTCCTTCAAGCCCGAGACCGACGACACGCGCGAGTCGCCGGCCCTGTTCGTGCTCGACGGCCTGCTGGCCGGCGGCGCCAGGGTGCGCGCCTTCGATCCGGCGGCGATGGACGAGTGCCGCGCCGACTACCCGCAGGTGGACTTCTGCACTGACGCCTACGAGGCCGCCGACGGCGCCGATGCGCTGGTGATCTGTACCGAGTGGAACGAGTTCCGAGCTCTCGAGCTGGATCGGCTGCAGAACCAGATGCGGTCGCCGCTGATCGTCGACCTGCGCAACATCTACGAGCCGGAACGCCTGGCGGCGGCGGGCTTCCGCTACGTCTCGGTGGGACGGCCAGAGGCCGGTTCCGACCAGAGGCCGTCGGAGTGACCACTTCGCTGGTCACCGGCGGCGCCGGATTCCTCGGCTCGCACCTGTGCGAGCGCCTGCTGGCCGAGGGCCATGCGGTGATCTGCGTCGACAACCTGATCACCGGCAACCCGGCGAACATCGAGCCGCTGACGGCCGACCAGCGCTTCAGCTTCATCGAGCACGATGTCACCGTGCCGCTGCACCTCGACGAGGCGATCGACAACATCCTGCATTTCGCTTCGCCGGCCAGCCCCATCGACTATCTGGAGCTGCCGATCCAGACGCTGAAGGTGGGCTCTCTGGGCACCCACAACACGCTCGGCATCGCCAAGGCCAAAGGGGCCCGCTATCTGCTGGCCTCGACCTCGGAGGTCTACGGCGACCCGCTGGTCCACCCACAGCCCGAGAGCTACTGGGGCAACGTCAACCCGGTGGGACCGCGTGGCGTCTACGACGAGGCCAAACGGTTCGCCGAGGCGATGGTCATGGCCTACCACCGCACCCACGGGTTGGACACCCGCATCGTCCGCATCTTCAACACCTACGGGCCGCGCATGCGCCCGCGCGACGGCAGAGTGGTACCCACCTTCATCCAGCAGGCGCTCGACGGCGAGGCCCTGACGGTCTACGGCGACGGCTCGCAGACGCGCTCGTTCTGCTATGTCGATGACCTGGTCGAAGGCATATGGCGCCTGCTGATGAGCGACACCAACGATCCCGTCAACGTGGGCAACCCTCATGAGATGACGGTTCTCCAGTTCGCCGAGGCGGTGCTCGAGCTGACCGGCGGCGGTGGCCCGATCCACCACAAGCCGCTGCCGGTGGACGACCCCAAGATCCGTCAGCCGGACATCAACTTGGCGCGCGCGCTCCTCGGTTGGGAGCCACAAGTGCCGCTGCGCGCCGGGCTCGAGCGCACGATCGCCTATTTCCGCGAGCTGTTCGCCGCGGTTCCACCTGCCGAGTGAGGACCCCCCCCTATGGACGAGTCGCAGAAGGTGCTCCGTTTCGCCCTCGAGAAGTACCCCGAGCGGGTCGAGACCCTGCCGCTGGCCCAGCTGGTGATCGACAGCGCCCGGCAGAAGCCCAAGCGGCCCGCCTATGTCAAACTGGCAGTGCCCGACGCCATGGTCCAGGCGGTGCGCAACCCTCAGCCGGGCGGCGACTCCTATTTTCTGGTGCGCATCCCCGCCGATGTCGGCGACCGCGTCGACAGCCGCATCCTGCTGCCAGGCGAGGCCTAGCCCAGCCATGACCACCAACGCCAACGAACCGGGCGCCACCATCCAGTGCGCGCGCTGCGGGCGCCAGGCGCCAAGGCAGGCGACAGCGGCCTATCCGGGCAAGCTGGGTGAGGAGCTGATCAGCCGCATCTGCGCCGACTGCTGGGCCGAGTGGCAGCAGATGGAAGTGATCGTGATCAACGAGCTGCAGCTCAACTTCATGGACCCCCGAGCCCAGGACGTCCTGGTGCAGCAGATGCGGGAGTTCCTCGGCCTCGACCCGGCTGCCGCGGAATGAGCGACGGCGCCGCCGCCAGCGGCGGCCGGCTGCGCGGCGCGCTTCTGCGCTTCGCCGTCCTGACGCTGATCGTCGCCGCGCTGGCGGCCCTGCTGCTGCTGACACCGGCGGCGGAGTACCTCGATCGCGAAAAGTTGGCTGAGCTGCTGGGCCAGCTGCGCCAGACCTGGTGGGCCCCGCTGGCCCTCATCGCCTGCTATCTGGTGATCGCTCCGAGCGGCATTCCGATCAGCCCCCTGATCTTCGCCGGCGGGGCGGTCTTCGGACCGTTCTGGGGCTGGATCTACAACTCGATCGGCAGCCTCCTGGGCGCCATCATCAGCTTCGGGCTGGCGCACGCGCTGGGCAAGGAGCTGATCGAGCACCTGCTCGGCGAGCGCCGCATGCGCCGGGTGGAGGCGATGCTCGAGCGCCACGGCTTCTGGACTCTCGTCGGTATCCGTTTCATGCCGATCCCCTTCGCGTTCATCAACTACGGCGCCCCGCTGACCGGTTTCCGCTTCGGACGCTTTCTCTCCTCGACGATCACCGGCCTGGTGCCCTCGATCCTGATGTGGACCTACATCGCCCACGCCGTGGCCAGCGCCGCCACCGCCGACGAGCGTGGCGTGATGCTGCGCAACGGCGCACTGGTCATCGCCGCGGTTGCCCTGCTGATCCTCCTGCGGCCCATCGGCCGCGCCCTGCTGAAGCGCGATCAGGTCCGGACCGGCGATCAAGACCCCTCCTGAAGGCGACAGACCCTGCGCCATGGCTAGACTACTGGCCGCCCGGCTTCGGTGACGGTGCGATGCTGCCGACCAGACTTCAGCCGATTGCAGGGAGCGGCCTGGTCGCCGTCGCCCTGCTGACAACGACCGCTGACGCCGCCGGCGCGCAGCCGCCCTCCCCTCCGCCGGTCATCACGGGAGCCCGGGTCAGGGGTCCGGTGGCTCCCCATCTGAGCAGGCTACCGGCCGGCCAGCTGCCTCGACTGGAGCCGGGGCGGCCCATGGGGCCGGTGCGGGTCGTCCCCCGCCGACGACCGGGCGTGCCTCTCGAGCGACTCCCCGCCTCGGTGCCTGCCGATCCCCTCGTCCAGCGAACCCTGGGAGCTCGACGGGCGCCGGCCCCGCTCCTCAGCTTCGACGGGGTCTCGGCCACCGGCTCCGTGCCCCCCGACACGGTGGGCGACGTGGGGCCGAGCCACTACGTGCAGATGGTGAACAGGGTCTTCGCCGTCTACGACAAGAGCGGCAACCTGCAGGCCGGTCCATCATCGATCAACACCCTGTGGGTCGGAGCCGGTGGGCAGTGCGAGGCCCAGAATGCGGGCGACCCGGTCGTGCTCTACGACTCGCTGGCCGACCGCTGGCTGCTCAGCCAGTTCGCTCTTCCGGCCAACCAGTGCATCGCCATCTCCACCGGGCCCGACCCGACGGGGACCTACTTTCTCTACGAGTTCGCTTTGGCGGATTTTCCCGACTACCCGAAGTTCGCCGTCTGGCCGGACGCCTACTACATGGGCGCCAACTCCGATCCGAGGGCTTTCGCCTTCGACCGGACCGCGATGCTCGCCGGTAGCCCGGCAACGAGCCTCGATACAAGCATCGCCGCGGTCGGCGTCCACAGCATGCTCCTGCCCAGCGATCTGGACGGATCCGCTCCGCCGCCAACCGGGGCGCCGGACTACTTCTACAGGTTCATCGACGGCGGCATCTTCGGTGGTGTCGACCGCCTCGAGATCTTCGAGTTCGCCCCCGACTTCGCCAACCCGGCCAACTCGACCTTCACCGGCCCGTTGGTGGTACCGGTCGGCGCCTTCAACAGCCTCTGCGGCTTCAGCTTCGACTGCATCGACCAGCCGGGCACGACCCAGAAGCTGGACTCGATCACCGAGTGGCCCATGTGGCGCTTCCAGTACCGCAACACCGGAGCCTACGAGTCACTGGTGGGAAACCACGCGGTCGACGTCGGCGGCAGCCAGGCCGGCATTCGCTGGTTCGAGCTGCGCAAAGCCGGCGCCGGCTCCTGGGCGATCCACCAGCAGGGTACGTTCGCGCCCGATGGCGACAGCCGATGGATGGGCAGCATCGCCGTCGACGGTCAGGGCAACATCGCCCTCGGCTACAGCGTTTCGAGCACTTCGACGTTCCCGTCTGTCCGCTACACCGGGCGCCTCGCCGGGGATACCCTCGGCACGATGACTTTGGGCGAAGGGACCCTCGTGGCCGGCGGCGGCTCGCAGACCGGATTCAACCGTTGGGGCGACTACAGCGCCTTGAGCGTCGACCCGGTCGACGACTGCACGTTCTGGTACACCAACGAGTACTACAGCAGCAGCTCTGCAGCCGCCTGGAAGACGCGAATCGGCTCCTTCAGCCTCTGCCAGGGTCCGCCTCAGACAACGATCGAATGGCCGCCCGACGGCTCCATCATCAACCAGTCGACGCTGATCGGCTTTCTCGGTTCAGCCACGGATCCCGAGGACGGCGACCTGACGAGCACAATGACCTGGGAATCGACCCTCGATGGAGGCATCGGCACCGGTGGCGAGTTCCTGCGGACTCTCTCGGTCGGCAGCCACACGATCACGGCCAGGGCCACCGACAGCGGCGGGCAGGAGGATACGGACTCCATCGGCCTGACCGTCATCGGCTCGGGCTGCTCCGACCACGTCGCGTTGAACCAACCGGTCGGCGGCTCCCAGACCATCGAGGCCAGGCAGACCATCTCCACCTGGCAGGGGTTCTCCATTACCGGCGGTGGAGACGTGACCTTGCGGGCCGGAGAGACGGTCTTTCTGCGCGACGGCTCATCGGTCGCAACCGGCGGCGCCCTGACCACCGAGGTCGATCCGAGCGTCTGTCCCTAGCCCGTCAGAGATCCATTGCCAGCTCGACGTCCGCGTCGAGCTCCGGCGGCGCCGCAAACCAACTCCACACCAGGAGCACCAGAAACGAGGCGGCGAGAGACACCGCGCCCGGCAGCACCCCGGCCGGCAGCGGCGCCGGGAAGAGGCTCTGCCGGCCGGCGAGCTAGAGCCCCAGGTTGACCGTCAGACCGGTGGCGATCGATGCCTCGGCGGCGCTCGCCGTCACCCGCTTCCAGTTCAGACCGATGGCGATGGCCGGCGCCAGGGCAGCGGCAAAGGTGCCGAAAGCGAAAGTGCCCAGCAGCGCGATGAGATCGCCGTAGACGAGCGAAAAGACGGCCGCCGCGACGGCCACCGCCAGCACTGCGACCCGCCCCCAGAACAGCTCATCGGGCAGCCTCCAGCGCAAGGCCCTGGGCAGGTCTCTCACCAGCGCGGCGGCGGCGATGTTCACGAACGAATCGGCGGTGGACATGATGGCGGCCAGGATGCCGGCGAAGACCAGCCCGGCCAGGATGGCGGGCGTAAACTCGAGCAGAAAGGCCGGCGACGCCTCGTCCGGACTGGCCAGCGGCGCCAGCCTGNNNGGCCAGCGACGCCAGCCTGCCCGTTGCCACCAGCGCCGGCACCGCGAGGCCGATGCCCAACCAGATCAGCACGCACATCGCCTGCCCGCCGCCGATCACCGCCGGCAGCCACTTGAGCTTGGCGACGTCGCGCAGCATGAAGAACTTGTGCAGCATGTGCGGCTGCCCCAGGGTGCCGACGGAAAAGACGAAGAAGAAGCCCACCGCGGTGAAGATCGGCACGTTGCCCAGCGGGTCGACGAACGCGGGGCCGAAGTCGGGCGAGGCGGCGATATCGCGGGCGATCGAGCCCAGGCCGCCACCCGAACGCAGGGCATAGTAGAAGACGCCACCGGCCGCCAGCACCATCAGCAGGCCCTGGAAGAGGTCGGTGTACACGCCGGCCACCATGCCTCCGGCGATGGCGTAGGAGACGATGACCACCAGCCCGATGGCCATGGCGGCGGGCAGGCTCCACTCGCCGAGCAGTTCGCGGGTGCCGAAGACCGCCTCGATCACGACGCCCAGCGCCTGCAGCTGTGCCCCGAGGTAGGCGACCGTGCCCAGCAGCACGGCCACCGCCGCCAACCCGGAGACGGCCCGGCTACGGTAGCGCGCCAGCAAGGCATCCGAAACGGTGTAGACCGGCCGCGCCTCGGCCAGCAGCCGCAGCCGTTTGGCCACCACCCAGCAGAGCAGCGCCCCGGTAAAGCTCACCGGGATGCAGATGAACAGCGACGCCACGCCCATCCGGTACACCAGACCCGGCCCGCCGATGAAGACAAAGCCGCTGAACGCCGCCGACATCGTCGCCAGACCGGTGACCAGCAGGCCGAGCGACTGGCCGGCGATGAAGAAGTCCTGGGCGTCGCGAGTGCGGCGCATCGCCCAGACGCCGATCGCCACCACCACCGCCAGATAGGCCACCGCGGTCCAGATGATGACCGGCTTGGCGAGAATCGGCACGGGCTACGCCGGGCCTTTCGGGGCGAGCTGCCGCAGGCGCTCGAGGTCCCTCTCTTCGACATCGAACCGGCCGAAGGTCAGCGCGAAGCCCAGCGCGGTGATCGCCAGCGGCAGCAGGAAGATGCCGTAGATCTGGAACGCCGCCGCCAGCGGCAGACCACCGATCCATGGCCCGTCCAGGACCCGACCGCGGAGGGCCAGCATGACGACGAGCGACAGCTCGATGAGCGCCAGCGCCAGCGCGATCGGCACCACCGCACCGCCCAGCCGGCCCCGTTGCGCGGCGCCAAGGACCATCAGGGCGAACGGGAAGGCCGTCGCCAGGATGGCGAAACCGATCGGCCCGAACGCTCCGCCGACAAAAGAGAAGCAGAGAATCAGCAGCGCCGCGACAGCGAGAACGGCCAGCGCCAGGCGTTGCGCCATCACGGCGGCGTCAGATGCCGCCGCCGGCTGACAGCGCCGTCTCGACCTCGGGCAGGTCGATCACCACCACGCCATCGGTGGCGGCCGTCGCCGGCTCGAACTCGTGGTCGCGGATGACGCGGCGGAAGACCTCGGCAACGGCGCGCGCGCCGAGCCGCGGCTGGGCGGCGGCCTCGGCGGCGATGCGCTGGGCAGCGGCCGGCGACAGGGCCAGCCTGACGCCCTGGGAGGCGAAGTAGGCCTCGGCCCGCCGCAGGGGGGATTCGGGCCCCTCGAGCAGGATTCTGAGCAGCCTCTCCTCATCCAGATCCTGAAGCAGCACCACCGACTCGAAGCGCGACAGGAACTGGGGGGTCATGCCGTACTCGAACAGGTCCTCGGAGCGTAGCCAGTCGCGCAACGAGAACCGCTCCTCACGGCGCAGCCGCTCACCGTCGACGACGGTGACCTCCTGCAAGGCGCCGCGGTCGCGCCCCACGGTGACCCGGTCGTAGACGGCGTCGTACAGCGTCTCGAAAGCACCGGCGCCGACGAACAGGAGCTGGCTGGCATCGACGGTCACCGAGGCGCCACCCCAGCGCTCCGGCAGGGCCAGCGGGATGCTCTCGTTCTCGATCAGCGTGAGCAGCGCCTCCTGGGCACGGATGCCGGGCAGGTGGGCGCGGCCGTCGATCCTCGCCCGGATCTTGTCGATCTCGTCGATGAAGACGATGCCGTGCCGCGCCCGGCCCAACAACTCGTCGAGGGGCGCCTCGGCGCCCAGCTGGTCGCGGGCTCGCTCCAGCAGGCGGGTCAGCACCGCCTCGCCGCCACGGCCGCCGCCGGCCTCCTCCGACAG
>CALZJC010000020.1:0-20022 GCA_945787525.1 Thermoanaerobaculia bacterium
GAAGCTGCTCGACCCGGGCGATGACCATCTCCAGCGCCACCCGGTTGCTGGCGCCCTGGGGCACGATGACGTCGGCCCAGCGCTTGGAGGGCTCGACGAACTCGCGGTGCATCGGGCGCACGGTCTCACTGTACTGGCGGAAGACGTCGTCGACGGTGCGGCCGCGCTCCTCGATGTCACGGTGCACGCGGCGCATCAGGCGTACGTCGGCAGCGGTGTCGACGTAGACCTTGAGGTCGAGCAGCTCGCGCAGATCGGGCTCGACGAACAGCAGGATGCCCTCGAGCAGAATCACCGGCCGTGACTCGACACGCAGCGTCTCCTTCGTCCGCAGATGGCCGATGAAGTCGTAGATCGGCACCTCGATCGGCCGGCCTGCTTTGAGCTGGCGTAGATGCTCGACCAGCAGCTCGTTGTCTAGCGCCTCGGGATGGTCGAAGTTGTGGTGCCGCAGCTGGGCGTCGGAACGCCACTCGATGTCGCGGTAGTAGCTGTCCTGAGCCAGGAAGGCGATGCGCTCGTGGCCGACTTCGTCGAGGATCGCCCGGGCCACCGAGGTCTTCCCCGAGCCGGTGCCGCCGGCGACGCCAAGGGCGACCGGGGGGTGGTACTGGGAGGTCGGGCGCATCGTGCGTACCGCCCGATTGTACCCGCCGCCGTCATCGCTGGCAGCCCGGGCAGTAAAAGGTGCTGCGCCCGGCCATGACGATCCGGCGAACGGCTCGGCCGCAGCGCGCACAGACCTCCCCCTGGCGACCGTAGACCCGCAGCGACACCTGGAAGTAGCCGCTGCGGCCCTGGCCATCGGCGAAGTCGTTGAGGGTCGTGCCGCCCTCGGCGATCGCCTGCCGGAGGGTCACCTGAACCGCCGCCGCCAGGCGCTGCCAACTCTGCAGCGAGATCCTCGCCACCGAGCGCCGCGGATGCACCGCCGCGCGGTGCAGCGCCTCGCTGGCGTAGATGTTGCCGACGCCGACAATCAAACGGCCGTCCATCAGGAAGTTCTTGACCGGTCCCCGGCGGCCTCGCGCGAGGCCGGCGAGCGTGCCGCCCGAGAGCTCTTCGCCAAGCGGCTCGATACCCAGCGAGACGAAATGGCGATCCGCCTCGAGCCGCCGGGTGGGCAGGGCCAGGACCAGTCCGAAACGACGTGGATCACGAAACGCCAGCCGGCCGCCTCCGGCAAGCCGGAAGGCCACGTGCTCGTGCTGCTGGACCGGTGAGTCTCCGGCGACCAGGGTCAGCCGGCCGCTCATCCCCAGATGCACGACCAGCGTGTAGCCGCCCTCGAGGTCGATCAGCAGGTACTTGGCGCGGCGCCGCAGCTCCACGATCCGGCGGCCGCGAACCCTGCGGCCCAGGCGGCGCCGGTCCAGCGGCTCGCGCAGGGCGGGGTTACGGATCCGCAGTCCGACGATCCTCTCGCTCACCAGCATCGGCCGCAGGCTGCGCCGCAGGACCTCGATCTCGGGCAGCTCGGGCATGGCGGAGAGGCTATCGCGGACCCGGACCGACGCGCCCCGCGGGGCGGCCTGGACCCGGCCGTCTTGACAAATCCCGTTCGATAGGCGTAAGCCGAGCAGCTCGGCTGCCACGGCGACGTCCAGTATCTGGATCTGCCGGTGCGCGAGATACTCCACCGCAGCCGCGGCTCACGCATGCCCTGGCAGTGGACGATCAACCCCTATCGTGGCTGCGAGTTCGCCTGCACCTACTGCTACGCTCGCGACACTCACGGCTATCTGGGCCTCGACCCGCGGCGCGAGTTCGAGAGCCGGATCTTCGTCAAGAGCGGCGGCCGTAAGGCGCTCGAACGCAAGCTCAGGCGGGCCTCGCTGCGCGGCGAGGCGATCTCCATCGGCACCATCACGGATCCCTACCAGCCCGCCGAACGACGCCACGGGGTCACTCGATCGCTGCTCGAGGCGCTACGCGGCGCCGCCGGGCTGGATCTGTCGATCAGCACCAAGTCGCCCTTGATCCTGCGCGATCTACCGCTGCTCGCCGAGCTCGACCGCCGCCACACGGTGACCGTCAATATCACCGTGACCACCGCCGATCCGGCGCTGGCGCAGCGAATCGAGCCACACGCTCCCGATCCGCGCGCCCGGCTCCGCACCCTGGCCAGGCTGGCCGGCGAGGGAATCGCCACCCGGCTGTTCTGCATGCCGATCCTGCCGCGCATCACCGATCGCTATCCGGTATTGGCACCGCTGCTCGAGGCGGCGCGAGAGGCGGGAGCGTTCGACGTCGTGGGCTCGCCGCTCTTCCTGCGGACCGCGGCACGGTTGCGGTTCTGGCCCTGGCTGCGGAGTGAGTTCCCGGACCTGGTGGCGGTCTATCGTCGGCTGTACGCCCGTCGCAGCCACCTGCGGAAACGCCAGCGCGAGGACCTGATGGCCGACTTCCGCCGTCTACGGCTGCGTCTTGGCTTCCCCGCCGACCGGCCGGGCAGGGCCTGAAGAAGCCAGGCTAGCGACCGGCTGCGAGAGAGGCCAGCTCCGTCACCAGCCCTTCCAGGGCCGCCTGCGGCCGGCTGGACTCTCCCTTGAGCAGCAGCTCGGTTTCCAGGAGGCGCACCGGCAGGCGTTCCAGCCCGTCTCGCGGCGCGCCCGAGGCCGCGAGATAGGCCTTGTGCAGGCGGTAGGGATGCAGGCCCGTCAGCGGGCTCGGCACCCCGTCCGCCAACTCCTCCTGCAGGCGTGGCGCGATGCTCTGCTTGAAACGGGGGTAGCTGCGCACACCGGCAGTAACCCCGCTCCGCTCGAGGCTCCCGCCCACCGCGGTCAGGTGACGGGCGAACTCGGCCAGCAGGCCGAAGAACGAGAGGCGTGCCGCCATCGGGTCCTCTGCCGAAGCCAGCAGCCGGCGCAACCGCCGGACCGCCTCCGCCCCGGCTCCGGCACCGATCTTGTCGAGGATCTGCCACTGATCCTCTTCGCCGCGGTCCTCGACGACGCTGCGCACCAGCTCGCTGTCGATCACCCCGCCGCCGGCCAGCGAGGCCAGCTTGCGGTACTCGGCGGCAAAGCGACCCGTGCTGTCGGCCGCCGCCCCGGCGGCCGCGCCGCGCCGAAGACGAACGCTCTGCAGCGTGCGCCGGGCCAACTCGTCAAGCGCCCGGCGGTCGATGCCGACACCGGTCTGGCTCTCCAGCTCGGCGGCCAGCTCTGCGAGGCCCTGCCAGTCCCCCCGTTTCCCGGGCTCGACGCGCTGCAACTCGATCAGGGCACCGGCTGCGGCCAGAGCGGCCACCAGCGGATGCTCGCGGGCCACGGCGCTCTCGGCGAGCACCAGGGTGTGCCCCGCCGGCAGGCCACCAGCGTGAGCCTCGGCCAGCAGCGCGAGATCACCCTCCGCCTGGCCCTCGATTCCGGCGGCGCGCGCCGCCGCCAGCAGGTCGGCAAGTCCGCTCCTGATCTCCGACAGCCGGGCGGCGCCCGGCTTGCGACCCGTCTTGCCCGCCATGGCGGAGGCCGGCAACTGATCGACGACCTCGGAGGTCGCGCCCGCGTTCGGCTCGATCTGGTAGAGACGCAGCACCTGGATCAGCCGCGCCGCGGCCCGGCGCCCGCCGGGCGGCAGCTCGTCGCCGGCGGCCACCGGCAGCTCGCGCACCGCCTCGGCGAGAAGCGACGCCGCCGCGGCCAGATCGGCCAGGACCGCGCTGTCGATCACCACCGCCACCTTGGCCGTGGAGAACAACGAGAAAGTGCGCAGGTCGGTGAGGATCGCGCTCAGGCTCTCGGGGCGACGGTGGACGTGGGCCTCGCAACCCGCCTGGGCGGCGAGCCGCTCACCCAGCTGCACAGCTGCCGGTTCGGCCAGCACCCGGTCGCCGGCGACCAGATAGAGCGGCTGTCGCCGGCCCGAGTCGACGGCTCCGAAGACGGTCTCGAGAGTCACGGGTCAGGTTGAGCAGGGTCTGGCTGGCAGGCTATTCCTGCTCGGCGCCGGTCATGCCCTTCTCGGTGTAGACCGCCCAGACCGGGCGGGACCGGACACCCAACTCCTCAGCCGAGATCTTCTCTTCCTCGAAATCGAACTCGACCGAGTTCCACGAGCCGCAATGGTCACAGCGGTCCTGCCAGCTCGAGAACTTGGCGCGGCAGATTCCGCAGACGTACTCGGCGGTGGTCATGCCTGCCTCCTGCAGGCTGGCAAGGTACGACTCGACCGCGCGGCTCAACTCGCCGCGCCGCTCGTGGATTCGAGCCAGCAGCAGATGGTAGGTCGGCGAGCAGTGGATCCTCTCGCCCAGCCCGTCAAGCGCCTTCAATGCCTCCGCATGCATCTCCAGCCTGTAGTAGAGGCGACCGAGAAAAAAGCGCGGCAGCAGGTCGTTGCCGGCATCTGCGATCAGCTCGTGAAGCATCTCGATCGCCTCGAGGGGCCTGGCGCTCTCGATGAAGTGGTCCTCGATCCGCTGCAGGAAGATCGGGCTGCCGGTGCTCTCGTAGCCGGCGCGCCACTCGGCCAGAGCCTGCGCGTCATCGCCGTCGACCACCGCCGCCTCGCCCAGCATGATGGCGGCGGGCACGAATCGTGGTTCGTCGTCGAGCAGCCGGCGTAGCAGCTGGCGCGCCTCCTCGACGCGCCGCGCCTCGAGCAGCGACACCGCCTCCTGATAGGCCAGACCGAGGCGCACGCCGTTCTCGCGCTCGACGCCATCGGTGTCGGCGGTATCGCTCAGCAGGGTCTGGATCTTCTCCTGCAGCTGCGAGGCGCTCTTCCAGTCACCGGCGCCAAGCGCAGTGTTACGCCGCCGGCGGAGCACCTGGAGCCCGATGCCGGGGTAGTCCCGCAGGACCCGGTCGCGTATCTGACGGGCCACCTCGCCCTCGCCCAGGACCTCGTAATCCTCGGCCAGCTGGTAGAGCACGGCGACGCTGTGGGGATAGAGGACCGACGCCCGGCGGTGGACCTCCAACGCCTCCCGCACCTTGCCCTCGTGGCGCAGCACCTCGCCGTGCAGCAGCAAGGTCGCGAACTCCTCGGGTTGCTCGGCGAGCAGCGCCGCCAGCTCGCCCGAGGCCCTGCTCCATTGGCCGTCGGCCTGATAGTCGACGGCGCGCCGGAAGCTGCCGCTGCGGCTCTTCGCCTCGCGGCTGAGGCGCCGCTCACGCCGCAGGGCCAGATCGCCCCTCAGCGTCTTGACCAGCAGGACCGTGACGACCGGCAGAAAACCGAGCAGGAAGATCGTCAGCACCACTCCGTAGAGCGGTATCGACCGCTCGGCGGTCAGTTCGAACCGCTGGCTCAGCAGCTCGACGTTCTGGTGGCTGAGGTACGAGACCGCGACGACGACGAGGAGGGCGACCAGGATCCCGACGAAGGTGCGCAGGCGCATCGGCCGAAACCTCAGTCCAGGGAGCCGCGCTCCTCTTTCTCCTGGCACTCGACGCAGTAGCGCGCCCAGGGGACCGCCTTCAGTCGCTTGGCTCCGATCGGCTTCCGGCAGTGGTCACAGGTTCCGTAGTCACCCAGTTCCAACCGCTCGAGGGCGCCCTCCACCTGCCGCAGCAGACGCCGCTCGCTGCCGCTCAGATTGAACATGAACTCACGCTGGTAGGCGTTGTTGGCGCGATCGACGATGTCCTCTGAGGCCTCGTGGCCCGACTCCTTGCCGACCCGGAGGTCGTGCTGGTAGAGGTCCAGAATCTCCTGACGCTGGCTCAGCAGGCGCTGGCGAATCGCCTCGTTGCGATCGCCTCTGGCGGCGGTCTTCGTTCCCACTTTGACTCGTCTGGCTTTGGCCACGCTCGTCTCCTCGATCTCTTTTTCGGCCGTAGTTTCGCCTGCAGCTTCCCGTTCGCCCCGACGGAGCCTCTATAACCGCGGCCGATGGTAGTTCATTCCCGCGAGAATGGACAGCGCCCGGTAGAGCTGCTCATAGAGCACCAGGCGCGCCAGCTCGTGCGGCAGGGTCAGCGGGCCAAACGACAGGCTCTCCCGAGCCGCGGCCATCAGCTCGGACGACAATCCGACATCCGAGCCGAGCACGAAGGCGATCGGGTGGGGCCACTCGCCGCGCAGCCGGCCCAGCCAATCGGCCAGCGCGCGCGACGAGCGGGCCACGCCACGCCGGTCGACTGCCACGGTCCAGCAGGGCGACGGCAGACCGGCCAGCAGCGCCTTGCCCTCGGCTCGCCGCCTCGACCGGCCTTCGCCGGCGCGGGCCACCTTGACGACCGACTCGCTGAGCGGCGCCTGTCGCTCGATGCGCTGCCGGTAGGGCTCGCACATCCGATCCCAGGCATCGCGCCGCCGGCGGCCGGCCCAGAGGATCAACAACTCACGCGCCATGCCTGGCTCGACCTCCTCGACACGCACCGCTGCGAGCCGCGCACGCACCGCGGGATCTGGCCCCTGCCAACCGGGGACAAGCGATTCCGGCCATGTACGGCAGCGATTCTAGCCTCCCGCCCCGTGCTATCGTTTTCAGCCCATGGCCGCCCAGACTTCGCAGCAGGAGCAGAAACGCAAGCGCCGCAGACGGCTGCTCAAGGGCCTGCTGCTCGGCGGCGCGGCAGTCGGCATTCCGGCGCTGGCCAACGCGGTCATCGCGCGCCGCACGCGGCGGCTGCCGGCAGCTGGCTGGGGTAGCGCCCAACGTTACGCCTGGCGCTATGGCGAGATCCGCTTTCAGAAGCTCGGTGAAGGCGATCCCCTCCTCCTGTTGCATTCCTTCGGACCCGGCCACGGCAGCGAGGAGTGGCGCGCGGCGGCCCAGTTCCTGGCCGCGCGGCACACGGTCTATGTGCCCGATCTGATCGGCTGGGGCCGCTCCGAGAAACCGCAGATTGACTACGACGGCGAGCTCTACATGAGACTCATCCTGGACTTCCTGGAGGACGTGGTGCGCCGCCGCGCCGTGGTGGTGGGCGCCGGCTTGAGCGCCGCCTACGCCGTCCAGGTGGCGGCCGATCGGCCCGAGCTGGTGCACGCCCTCGGTCTCGTGGTGCCGGCAGGTATCGACGTGCATGGCGACGAGCCGGACGTCAAAGACGCTCTGGTCTACCGCCTGCTGCGGCTACCGGTGCTGGGCACCTCGGCGCTCAACCTGTACACCAGCCGCGCCGGTCTGAGCCACTACCTGCGGCGCGAGGCCTACGGCGCCCCGGATCGCGTCGACGCGGCGGCGATCGACCAGCACTACCGCATCAGCCACCAGCCGGGAGCCCATGGCGCCCTGGCGGCCTATCTGAGCGGCTACTCCAACCACCGGGCGCGCCGCGCGCTGCAGCGCCTGGAGAGCCCACCCTGGCTGGCGTGGGGCCGCCGCTCCAACTCGCCGCCGGTGGAGTCGGCCGACCTGTGGCTGCACCATCAGCCGTCCGCCGAACTCGAGGTATTCGAGGACAGCGGCAACCTGCCGCACCTGGAACAGCCGGACGTCTTCTGCCGCAAGCTGGAGAGATACCTCTCGGCCCTTGCAGCCTGAACCGGCCTCGTGCTGGGCCACCCGCGCCTAGCCGCTTCCGCCATGAGCAGCAAAAAGTTCCCCCAGGTCGCCACCGGCTATCCGTTCCCCGAGCTGGAACAGCGGGTGCTTGCCCGGTGGCGCGACAAGCGCATTTTCGAGCGCAGCCTGGAGAAGACCGCTGGCGGCACGCCCTTCGTCTTCTACGACGGCCCTCCCACCGCCAACAACAAGCCCCATGTCGGACACGTGATTACACGGGTCATCAAGGACCTCTTCCCACGGTTCCGCACCATGCGCGGGCAGCACGTGGCGCGCAAGGCGGGCTGGGACACTCACGGCCTGGCGGTCGAGATCGAGGTCGAAAAGACGCTGGGCTTCTCGGGCAAGGAGCAGATCGAGCAGCACGGCATCGGCGCCTTCAACCAGGCATGTCTGGACAGCGTCTCGGTCTACGAGCGCCAGTGGCGTCTGATGAGCGAGCGGGTGGGCTACTGGATCGACCTCGAGCGAGCCTACGTCACCTACAGCAACGAGTACATCGAGTCCGTCTGGTGGGCCCTGGCCCGGCTGCACCAAAAGAAGCTGCTGGACAAGGACTACAAGATCCAGCCCTACTGCGCCCGCTGCGGCACGACCCTGTCGAGCCACGAAGTTGCGCAGAACTACAAAGACGTCGAAGACCCGTCGATCTGGGTGATGTTCCGGGCGCGTCCGGGTCAGACGCTGACCACTCTGGACGGCGACGGCTGGCAGGTGCCGCCGGGGCTGCGCCTGGTGGCCTGGACCACCACTCCATGGACGCTTCTCGGGCACTCCGGATTGGCGGTTCATGCCGAGCTCGTCTACCGGATCGTCGAGCATCCGGCCGGTGATGGTCTGCTGCTCTTTGCCGAAGATCTCGACAACGAGGTCGTCTACCAGCCCGGCGGCAAGGCGACCCGTCAGGATCTGCGGCAGCTGTCGCCGGTGGCCCGGCTGCGCGGCGCGGCCCTCGCCGGACTGCGCTACGACCGCCCGTTCGCCACCGCGCCGGCCGACAAGGTCTGGGAGCAGGGCTCTTTCGCGCCGCCGCCCTCGGACGCCGATGGCTGGTGTGTGTTCACCGCCGACTACGTAACCGCCACCGAAGGCACCGGCCTGGTGCACACCGCGCCCGCCTTTGGCGAGGACGACTACCGCAGCGGTGTCGAGCACGGTCTGCCGTTCTTTCTCACCGTCGACTCCGAGGGCAAGATCGAGCACCGCAAGGGCATCGAACAGTTCGCCGGCCTCTGGTTCAAGGAGGCCGACCGCGAGGTGCTGCGCGAGCTGCGTGCCGACGGCTGGTTGCTGCACGACGCCCGCTACCACCACTCGTACCCGTTCTGCTGGCGCTGCGACCAGCCGTTGGTCTATCGCGCTTCGCTCAGCTGGTTCGTGCGCACCACCGCCGCGAAGGACCGCCTGATCGAGCTCAACCGCACGATCGACTGGCACCCCGAACACATCCGTGAGGGGCGCTTCGGCAACTGGCTCGAGACGATGGTCGACTGGGCGTTGTCGCGGCGCCGCTACTGGGGCACGCCGCTGCCGGTCTGGGAGTGCACGCAGTGCGATGGCCGGCAGGTCATCGGCTCCTACGGCGAGCTGTTCGAGGCCGCCGGCACGAAGCCGCCCGAGGACCGCTACGACCGGCAGCAGTTCGATCCCCACCGGCCGTTCATCGACGAGGTCTCCTGGCCTTGTTCCTCCTGCGACGGCGGCGAGATGCGCCGCGTCGAGGAGGTCATCGACGCCTGGTTCGACTCCGGCGCCATGCCGTTCGCCCAGCACCACTACCCGTTCGAGAACAGGGAGCTGTTCGAGAGCCAGTTCCCCGCCGACTTCATCTCCGAGGCGGTCGATCAGACGCGTGGCTGGTTCTATACGCTGCACGTGCTCGGCACCCTGCTGTTCGACTCGGTGGCGTACAGGACCTGCATCGTGCTCGGCCACATCAACGACGAGCAGGGCCGCAAGATGTCGAAGCGGCTGGGCAACGTCGTCGACCCGATGGAGGTCATGCCCGAGACCGGGGCCGACGCCCTGCGCTGGTACTTCTGCATCAACAACCCGGAGGTCAACGCCCGGTTCTCCGCCCGGCTGGTGCGAGAGGGCGCGCAGAAGTTCATCCTGCCGCTGTGGAACGCGCTGTCCTTCTTCACCATCTACGCCAACCTCGATGGCTGGCAGCCGGGCCGACCGGCGCCGGAGTTCGCCGACCGGCCGCCGCTCGACCGCTGGATCCTGCTGCGCCTGGATCGCCTGGTCGACGCCACCAGCGAGCACCTGGAGCGCTACCGGGTGGTCGAGGCGGCGCGCGCCATCGAGCGCTTTGTCGACGACCTGACGAACTGGTACATCCGCCGCAGCCGCGACCGGTTCTGGGCCGGCGCCGCCGAGGCGCAGGCCGGCAAGGAGAGCGCCTACCAGGCACTGTTCGAGGTGCTCACCACCCTGGCCCGGCTGATCGCACCGTTTACGCCCTTCCTGGCTGAGGTGCTGCACGGCCACCTGGAGCGCGGCCGGTCGTCAGGCGCGGCCGACAGCGTGCACCTCGAGCCCTGGCCGGCACCCGGGCACGACCGCGCCGACGCCGAGCTGGACGAGGCGATGACCGCGGCGCAGCGCATCGTGCGCCTCGGCCACGCGGCGCGCAACACGCATGGTCTCAAGACCCGTCAGCCGCTGGCCGCGGTGACCCTGGTGACCGCCGACTCCACACTCGAGCTCAAGGTCCAGCCGCAGCTCGACCTGCTGCGCGACGAGCTCAACGTCCGCGAAGTGCGCTGGGCACGCGAGCGCTCCGACTACGTGCGCCACGAGGTGGTGCCGGTCTTCCCCCGCCTGGGCCCGCGACTGGGCAAGAAGATGCCGGCGCTGAAGAGGGCCCTGGGCGAAGCCGATGGCGATCGGCTGGCGGCGGAGCTGGAGAGCGCCGGCCGCATCGGCATCGAGGTCGCCGGCGAGCCGGTGGAGCTCGAATCGGCGGATGTCGAGGTGCGCCTGGTCGAGCGCGAAGGCACCGCAACCCAGGGCGACCGCGAGCTGCTGGTGGCGCTCGAGACCGAGTTGACCCCGGCGCTGGTCGCCGAGGGCTGGGCGCGCGAGGTCGTGCACCGCATCCAGGCAGCGCGCAAGGCGGCCGACCTCGACTACGCCGACCGTATCCGGGTGCGCTATCGCGCCGACGACGATCTGGCGGCCGCCATCACGGCCCATCACGATTGGATCGCACACGAGACGCTGGCACTGGAGCTCAAGCCGAGCAACGACGAGGCGCTCGAGGCGGCGCCGGTGGATTCGATGAGCTTCGAGCTGGCGATCGAGAGGAGCTGACAAGGCATGGCAGGCATCTTCAAGGCGTACGACGTCCGCGGCATCTACCCCGAACAGATCGACGAAAACATGGCACGCAGGATCGGCCAGGCGTTTCAGCAGCTGGTGGCCGACGACCCGGGAGGTCCCGTGGTCGTCAGCCGCGACATGCGGTCGCACAGCGCGCCGTTGAGCGAATCGCTCATCGACGGCCTGCGCACGGCCGGGCTGGACGTGGTCGACATCGGCCTCGCCACGACCCCGATGAACTACTTCGCCGTCGGCCACCTGGAGGCCGCCGGCGGCATCCAGGTCACCGCCAGCCACAACCCGGCGCGCTACAACGGCCTCAAGTTCAGTTTGCGCGAGGCGCGGCCGGTATCGGGCGATGACGGCATCCCGCTACTCGAAGAGAAGGTGGCGGGTGGCGACCTGCATGTCGCGGAGCGGAGGGGCAAGCTCGAGCTAGCCGATGTCTTTGACGACTATCGTCGCCACGTGATGTCCTTCGTCGAGCGGCCGGACGGGGCCCGCACGCTCAAGGTGGTGGTCGACGCCGCCAACGCCATGGGGTCGATCTACCGCCCGCTGCTCGAAAGGCTCGGCATCGATCTCGTGCCGCTCTACTTCGAGCTCGACGGCACCTTCCCCAACCACGAGGCCAACCCGCTGAAGATGGAGAACCTGGAGGACCTCTGCCGCGAGGTGAAGAAGCAGGAGGCCGACCTGGGTGTCTCGTTCGACGGCGACGCCGACCGGGCGGCTTTCGTCGACGAGCGCGGCGAGCCGGTGGGCAGCGACCTGATGACCGCCCTGATCGGCGGCGAGCTGCTCACCCGGGCGCCCGGCTCCCACGTGCTCTACGATCTGCGCTCGTCCCGTGCCGTGGCAGAGTACATCCTCGAGCGTGGCGGCCAGCCGGTGCGCGAGCGGGTCGGACACTCCTTCATCAAGGCCACCCTGCGCGAGAAGGACGGCATCTTCGGCGGCGAGCTGGCCGGCCACTACTACTTCAAGGACAACTACTACGCCGACTGCGCCGTGCTGGCGGTGGTCGAGGTGCTCAACCTGTTGTGGCGCGGCGACCAGACCCTCTCCCAGCATGTCGAGCCCCTCCTGCGCTATGCCAAGAGCCTGGAGATAAACTTCGAGGTCGAGGATAAGGCGGGCAAGATCGAGGAGCTCGCCGAGCGCTTCGCCGACGGCCAGATCGACTACCTGGACGGCATCACCGTCGCCTACCCCGACTGGTGGTTCAACGTCCGGCCCTCGAACACCGAGCCCTATCTACGGCTCGTGCTCGAGGCGTCGAGCGCCGGCGATCTGGACAAGCGCCGCGACGAGCTGCAGTCCCTGCTCGGCAAGCCGGCCGAGTAGCGTGCCGAGATGCAGGCCACTGCTAGCGCCGTCCGCCCAGCAGCCCAGCCCGCAGCAGGAAGTACAGCAGCGTCAGCAGCGTCGAGATCGCCGCCGCCACATAGGTCAGCGCTGCGGCGTTCAGGACCTTGCTGACGCCGGCGCGCTCCTGGCCGGTGACGATGCCGTGCTCGAACGCCAGGCGCTTGGCCCGGGCCGAGGCGTCGAACTCCACCGGCAGGGTGACGATCTGGAACAGCAGCACCGCCGAGAAGAGCAGCGCGCCGAGGATCACGATGCCCTTGCCCAGGCCGATGGCGCCCATGGAGAGCAGGATCACACCGCCCAGCATGGCGAAGTAGCCCACCTTGGAGCCGATGTTGGCCGTCGGCACCAGCATCGAGCGCGCCCAGAGCGGCGCGTAGTGCCTGGCGTGCTGGATGGCGTGGCCGGCCTCATGACAGGCGACGCCCACCGCCGCCACCGAGGGCGAGCCGTAGACCGCCTCGGACAGCGCCAGGGTCTTGTTCATCGGGTTGTAGTGGTCCGACAGATAGCCGCGGGTCGGCACCACCTTGACGTCATCGATGCCGGCGCGATCCAGCAGCACCTGCGCCGCCTGGGCGCCGGTCATGCCGTTCAGCGTGCGCACCTTCGAGTATTTCTTGAAAGCGCTCTTGGTACGCCAGCTCGCGAAGAGCGACAGCACCAGCGCGGGGATCATGAAGAGAAGATAGATCGGGTCGAAGAACATTCGTCAAACCTCCGTTCAGACGAGGCAACAGCGGGAGGGCAGCCGGTTATTCCGCCTGCCGGGCCGCGGCTCCCGACTGCTAGAGTCCGCGGCCAGATGGCCACCGCTGGAGCAGAGAGCCGACGCGTAGCCGCCGTCACCGGCGGCAGCCGCGGTATCGGCAGGGCAGTCGTCGACGCGCTGCTCGCCGACGGCTGGCGAGTGCACTTCTCGAGCCTCTCCGCGACTTCGGTGGAAGCGGCCACGGCCGCCCTGGCCGCCGAGCATGGCTCCCTGGCCAAGGGTCACTCGGTCGATGTGCGGGATCCGCGGGCGATAACCGGCTGGATCGACGCCGTGGCCGAGACCGAGGGCCGCCTCGACTGCCTGGTCAACAACGCCGGGGTCGGTGGCTTCGCCCCGGTGGATCAGATCTCGTTCGAGGAGTGGCGCCGTGTCCTCGACACCAACCTCCACGGAGCCTTCTGGGCACTGCGCGCCGCCGCCCGGCAGATGAAGCGCCGCGGCGGCGGCGGCTGGATTCTCAACATCGCCTCGCTGGCCAGCCGCAACCCGTTCGCCGGCGGCGCCGCCTACAACGCCTCCAAATACGGCCTGCTGGGGCTTTCGGAGGCGGCGATGCTGGACCTGCGCCATCACGACATCCGGGTCTGCGCCATCCTGCCCGGCAGCGTCGACACGGAGTTCCGCGAGGGCGGCGACGGCTCCTGGAAGCTGGCGCCCGAGGACGTGGCGCGGGCGGTGACCGACCTGCTGCGCTATCCGGAGCGAGCGCTGCCGTCGCGGCTCGAGCTGCGGCCCACGCGGCCGCCGAAGCGCTAGGCTAGACTCCGCTCGGGCGGGCCTCCCGTGGCAGGACTGATCGCTTCCGGTGCTGCTTCTCGCGTTAGGAGATGTAACCGTTATGGAGGTCCGAATGCGCAAGGAGAGCGGTAGTCTTCACCTGATCGTCATCGCGAGCCTCGCATTCGTCTTGATTCTCGCGGTGGCGGCTCCGGTTCTCGGGAACTGCGAGTACTACGAGAACAGCTCGGCTAACTGGTTCTGGGGATATGGCTACGTCTGCTCCTACACTGGCAGCGGCTGTCAGCACTGCATTGACAACAACGGAGGCCGGTGCGTTTCGGGCACCCCATACAGGTGCACGCCGTTCCAGGACTATTGATCACGGCGCGGTGATCCGCCGCATCGGAGTCCCGCTACTGGCGGCCCTGCTCGGGTCGTCGGTGGCACAGGCAGCTGATCTGCCCGGCAAGGTCGCCGCTGGGCCGGCCATCGAGGTGGTGCGTGAGGTTCGCCTGCCACCCACGCTGCGATGGTCGATGGACGTGCGCTGGGCCGGCGACTCGACGCTCTTCCTGGCGGCGGGCAAGGTCGGCGTCTACGAGCTGCAGGTGGGCTCCGGGGTGCTCAGCTCGCGGAAGGTCCTTTTCCCGGAGCTTGAAGACGGCCGCTTGTGGCTGTCCGCTCGACTGGCGGTCTCGCCGTCGTTTCTCGTAGCCGCGGCGCCGGTCCACAGCCTGGCCTGGAAGCGGCGCGATGGCTCGTCGTCGAGTCCGGAGTTGCCGTTCGCGGCGGTCGTGGACATGGACATGCACCAGGACCGGATGCTCGTGCTCGGAGCGCAGCGAGATGACGAGGGCGTCTGGAGCCCGGACGGGGCGATCGCCTGGCTCGGCTCGCTCGGGGCGGAGCTGGGCGATCTGACGCCGGTCTTTTTCTCGCGCGACGGAGCAGGCGCTCGAAACATGGGCGACTGCGCCGTGCTGGAGACCGGTGCCGTGCGCTTCCTTGCCGACGGGTCCTTCCTCATCGTTCCCGGCGTGGAGGAAGGCGTTTTCCTCTATGGGCCCACAGGCCGGCTGGTGCGCACCTGGCAGGCGGACGCGATCGGGCTGGACGTCGGCTGCGATCTGAGCCCCGAACTGCACCGGCGGCTCGCGAGCGACGGCCACTTCCGACAGCTGGATTATCTCAACCGGCGGCGGACCCTGGATGAGATCCTGCCGCTGGCAAGTGGGCCCGCTCTGGTCGTCAGGGAGGTCTCGCAGGGCTCCACCAGCTGGCGGCTCGAGCTGCTACACCCAGACGGCAGCGTGGCCAGCGCGGCGCTCCCCGTCCGCTCCGGATCGGCGTACTCGCACATCCGAGGAGATGTCCTGGGGGACGAGGTGGTCCTCCTGATGCTCGAGTACGGAGACCTCGACGTTCCTCCCGCCGAACCGCCCAGGCTGGTTCAGCTCCGCATCACCCAATGAGCTCGGTGGCCGGTCTGGCGCTCTGGGCGCTGCTGCTGGCTGGCGAGATCGATTCGCGCTGCTCGTTGGTGCTGATCCACGAGGACGCACCGGTGGAACGACTGGAGGTGCCCTGCTCCGAGGCGGGCCGCTACCGGGACGGGGTGTATGGCGGCTGGATCTGGAACCGGCGTCGGCCCCCCGTTCGGTTCTCCCGAACCGAGCCGTTCGACTGGTCGGCGACGACCGATTCCGGGGATCGTCTACGCGTCACCCTGGCCGGCGTTCCACGGGAGGGGCGACACGCGTCTCGCCTGCTGTCGGCACCGATCCAGATGTGGGAAGAGGTGCCGGAGAGTCTGCTGCCGGCGTGGCCGCTCGCCGGCGCTGGAGAGGCGGAGATACCGACCGAGCGCGACAGCTCGTGGCGCCTGCGCCTCGTCGACGGCGATCGCGGGACCTGGTGGGTTGACCGCGAGGTGCCGACCGGAACGCTGGGTCTGGTCGGGGTTCCGGCGGAGCGCCTCGAAATCGAAGTCGTCGACCAGGCTGGGGCACCCGTCGAAGGCTCGACCGTCCGGATACTCGAGCCGGCCGCCGGGCTCGCCGACTCGAGGGTTCTGGCCGTCTTCCAGGGCGACACGCAAGGCAGACTGGCCATCGCCTCGATGCCGGCCGACCGTCCGGCAGCTCTCGTCGTAGCCGGCAGCGGCAGCATTCCGCGAGTTCTCGAGGGCCGCCTGCGCGGCCTGCCCCGGAGGATCGCTCTCGAGCCCGGGGCCGAGCTGTCGGGCCGGTTCGTGGCGGACGACGGTTTGCCGTTGGGCGAGGTCAGGGCACACGTCCGATCGTGGCTGCCAGGCGACGCCGCGATGACCTACGGCCTGGACGCGACCAGCGACGACACCGGGCGCTGGTCACTCATCGGCGTGCCGCCGGGCGAGGCCGTCCTGGTGGCACTGAAGGGAGGCCGCGGGCGGCTGCGACGCACCATCCAGGTAGACCGGCCCACGACCGACCTGGGCGACCTCGTCCTGCTTCCGGGTGCGGCCCTCGAGGTGCGGGTGATCGACGATACGGGGTCGGTCGTTCCAGGGGCGAAGATCGCTACCGACACGGGTGCCGAGATCTACACGGATGCCCGAGGCGTCGCGGTCCTGGAGGCGCTCGAGCCGGGCCGTTCATTGAAGGTGGCAGCGTCGGCAGCTGGGCACCTCAAACGAGACCTGCAGACCCTGGTGGAGCCCGGCACCGGCCGGATCGAGCTGGTGCTGGAGCGGGCCCACACGGTGGTCGGCCGGCTGGTCGACGACAGCGGGGTGCCCGTCGCCGGCGGCACTGTCAGGGCGATCGCCGGGCGGCGTTCCAGCCACGAGGCCGTTGGCCCGGACGGCCGGTTCGAGGTCTGGCTCGAGGCCCGGCGACCGGCGATTCTGGCGCTCGCGTCCGAGCGCAGCCTCGAGATTCAGGTACCCGTCGCCGGGGGCGAGCCAGGATCGGTCACCGAGCTGGGAGACGTCGCAATGCCATCCGGTGCGACTGTGACGGGACGAGTGCTCGATGGCAGCACCGCCCTGCCGGTTCCCGGCGCGCGGATCTGGGTCCCGCGCGCCGACGCGAAGGGACCGATGGTCGCCTGGGTGCGTGGCGATCTGCTGGAATCCCGCACCGACACCGAGGGCTTGTTTCGCCTGATGGGCCTCGGGCTCCAGCCGAGCCTGCTCAGGATCGAGGCCCCCGGGTACGCGCGCCGGCACCTGTCCCTGGCCTCGCTCGAAAGCTCCGACGACGAGGTCGACCTGGGCGAGGTCTATCTCTCGGCGGGCGTCTCGCTGACCGTCGAGGTCGATCCGCCGCCCGCGACCGCGGCCGGCCTGCGGGTCGACCTGCGCAACGAGTGGCTCGAGCCGGACATGCTGCGGGCACCGGTCATCGCCGGCTCGGCGACGGTCGACCATGTGCCTCCGGGGCCCGTCACGCTGTCGGTAGTCAGCGGGCGTGAGCTTCTATGCATCCGCGAGATCGAAGTGCCGGCCGGTGTCGGCACGTTCGAGGCGGACTGCGCGGCAGACGGCCATGTCGTCGACGGAACCGTGCTACGCGGCGGGCGCCCGCTCGGCCCCGGCCGACTCGTCTGGCAACCCCCTTCACTGCAGGTGGTGGCGTCGATCGTGAGACGTGAGCAGTTCGGTCTGGGTGAGAGCACGGTCTATGGCGGCGGTCGGCCTTCGGTGGATTCGCCGGTTGCGCCGGACGGGACCTTCAGCTCCACCCGCCTGGGTCCGGGAGACTGGCGGGTGGTGTGGAGCAGCGAGTCTGAAACGCCGGGCGCCCCCATACAGGTCCACCTGAGAGACGAGCCAAGGCAGGAAGTCACGATCGTGGTGCCCGGCGGAGTCGTGCATGGGCGCGTCACCGACGCCGAGGGCAACAGCGTGGCCTCGGCGCGGGTCAGGCTTACGCCCGGCGGCGCCCTGGCCTTCTCGGATGGCGAAGGAGCGTTCGAGATCGGCGGCGTCGCCTCCGGCGCCGCTTTCCTCAGGGCCCGTCTGGGCGACCAGGTCAGCGACGTCGTGCAGATCCAGCTGGTCGACGGCGTCGTCTCGGATCCGGTCTTCCTGGTCCTGGGTGACGGCGACGATCCGGAGACCCGGGTCCGGGTCCTCGAACACGACGGCGAGCCGGCGGTCGGTGCGTTGCTGTTCCTCGAAGACGATCGGGGCCGTTGGCGGGTGCTGACTGCCGATCAGAGCGGTAGCGCGAAAATGCCTCCACAGATGCCGCCGGCGGGCCGCAATCGCCTGGCGGTACTCCACCGGGGAAGATGGACGCTCGGCGAGTGGATAGCCGCCGACGAGCCACTCGAGGTCGTTCTGACAGACGCAGACGCGGCGGGGCTGCGAATCTGGACCGACCAGGACCACGAAGGCCCCCTGCGAATCCGCGGCCCGGGCTCCTGGGACCTCTCCTGGATCATGACGCGTGCCGGCTTGAGACCCGTGCTGCGCCCCGGCCTCGACCTCGAGGTGGCCGGACTACCGGCCGGAACCTATAGCGTCTCGTTGGGCACCACGTCCACGACCGTCGTCCTGTCACCGGGCGAGATCGCCGAAGTGCGGCTCGACTGAGCCGTCGCGCACCGCAACCGCTAGCCTGACCTTCTCACCGATCGTCGTAGCGAAACGTCGTAACTGCCTGAAGATGCGAGGCTTGTGACCGAGGGCACCGCAAGCGTGCTCGAAGCACGTCAGGCTAGAGAACCGCCATCACTTCGTCGCCGTGGAGAACCGCCGGGCCGGTGGGCTCCTGGGAGCCACCGGCGGGCTCCAGGGTGACGGTGACGGCGCGAGTGGCGGTGGGCATGGTGTCCGAGCTCAGCTCTACCCGCACGCCTTCACCGACGTCGAAAGTGCCGGCGCTGACCGGCCCGCCGTCCTCGGGTACGAACCAGAGCTGGTACGAGCGGCCCTGCTTGCAGGGAACCAGGCCCTCGATGGTCAGATACCAGTGCTGGTGGTCCGCCGCGACGTAGAGCACGCCGCGCGAGTTGGCCAGTTGCGCGTCGCCCGCCATCGGGCGCAGCGCGCAGATCTCGACGCCGCGCCCGGTCACCATCGCCAGCTGGTCCCGCATCGCGGCCAGCTGGCCACGCAGGGCGGCCACCGCGGGAGTGCGCGCCTCGACCTCTTCCAGCCGCTGCGACAACTCATCGATCGTCCTGCGCTGGCCCGCCAGCTGGGTCGTCTGGTAGCCCGAGAAGCCCGCCAACGCCAGTGCCAGGGAGGCCGCCAGCGGCAGCGCCCAGCGGCTGGACGGCGCACTGGATGGCGCCTGCCGCATGGCCACGACCTCTGCCACCGGCTCCCTCGCTGGTTCTCTGACTGGCGCCGCCACGGCGGAACCGCCCACCTCGGCCATGAGCCGCTGCTTGATCGCCGGCGGCGGCTCGATCGGTTCGACGGCCGCGCCCATCAGGCCCAAGAGCTCCAGATACTCGCGGCGCACCGGTCCCCGGGGCCCGGCCGCGCCGGCGTCGAGCGCCTCGCCCCGCGCCAGCTCCTCGAGCAGTCGGTCGACGACGTCGGTGTCCCGGCGGTCGTCCCGGTTGGTCTCGTCGCTCACAGCAGCTCCTCGATCTCTTCGCTCAGGGCCTTGCGCAGCTTCCTCATCGCCAGCAGCGAGCGGGTCTTCACGGTGCCGAGCGGAATGCCCGCCTGGTCGGCGATCTCGGTCTGGGTCATGCCGCGGAAGAAAGCCATCTCCAGGACCTCCCTCTGCTCCGGCGGCAGCAGCGCCATCTCCTGTCGCAGCCGTCGCCCTCTCTCCTGTCTGAATACGTCTCCCACCCCCTCGGGGGATGTATGGCTGCCTCGCTTCTCCTGCTGCACGGCGAGCAGGGTGCGAGCCTTGACCTTGCGGCTGCGCAGCCGATCGATCGCCCGGCTACGGGTGATCAGCACCAGCCAGGTCGAGACCGAGGAACGGCTCGGATCGTAGCGCCGGGCCTGGTTCCAGACCTGGAGGAACGCTTCCTGCAGAATCTCCTCGGCATCCGAGGCGTCCCCCAGGATGCGATGAGCGAGGCCCATCAGCATGCCCGAGAAGCGGTCGTAGAGCAGGGCCAGCGCCGCGGCGTCGCCGGCCCCCACGGCGGCGACCAGCGCCGGATCCGGCACGGCCTGGAGATCGGCGTCTTGCGGCACGGATTGAGCTGGCTCCAGGTCGGAATGGAGAGAGACGGCAGGATAGCATGGGGCCATGGACCCAGCCGGACCGCGCATCGCCGTCATCGGCGGCGGCGACTGCGACGAGCGCTGCCGCGAGCTCGCCCGGGAGACCGGTCGCGAGATCGGTCGCCGTGCGGTGCTGCTCTGCGGCGGCCGCGGCGGCGTCATGGCGGCCGCCGCCGAGGG
>CALZJC010000020.1:20098-27016 GCA_945787525.1 Thermoanaerobaculia bacterium
CCGGGGGCCTCGGCCGCCGCCTCGCCGCCCAACCCGCACATCCAGCTGCCGATCTACACCGGGCTCGGTCAGGCGAGAAACCAGGTGCTCGTGCTGTCGGCAAACGCCATCGTCGCCGTCTGCGGCGGCTGGGGCACGCTCAACGAGATCGCCATCGCGGCCAAGCACGGCATCCCCGTCGTCTGCTTGGAGAGCTGGCGGCTGGAAAGGCCCCGGGGCGTCGAAGCGGCGACGTTGATCGAGGCCGACACACCCGCCGAAGCGGTGCGACGCGCCATCGCCGCCGCCGGCCTGGAGAAGGTGCGCTGATGTCCCACGAGACGCCGGATGCGAAACGTCACCTGGCGATCCGCGTCATGATGATGCCCCGCGACACCAACGCGCTGGGCACCATCTTTGGCGGCATCATCCTGTCCTATATCGATCAGGCGGGCGCCGTCGAGGCCCACCGCCGCGTGCGGGGCCGGCTGGTCACCGTGGCCATCCACGAGGTGGACTTCCTCGAACCGGTCTTTGTCGGCGACCTGGTCAGCTTCTACACCCGCATCCTGCGGCAGGGCCGCACCTCGGTGACGGTGGGTGTCTCGGTCGAGGCCGAACGCCGCATCCGCGGCGGCGGCACCGTCAAGGTCACCTCGGCCGAACTGGTCTTTGTCCGGGTCGACGAGCGCAACCGGCCGACGCCGATCGAACGCTTGCACGATTAGCTCTCAGTACTGCCGGCGACCAGCGGTACTCAAGGTTCGTAGGCTTCGTAGCAGGCGCGGCAGCGGGCTTCGTAGGCGCCGGTGTCGCCGACCTGGATCTGCTCGCGGCCGCCGGCGATGCGCTGGCTGTAGTGGGCAGCGCCGCCGCAGCGCACACAGACCGCGTGCATCTTGTCGACGTACTCCGCCAGGCCGAGGATCGCGGGCATCGGCCCGAACGGCTGCCGCCGGTAGTCCTGATCCAGACCGGCGACGATCACCCGGATCCCGCGATCGGCCAATTCGGTGACCAGGTCGATCAGCCCGAGATCGAAGAACTGCGCTTCGTCGATCCCCACGACCTGAACTCCATCGTCGAGCCGCCGGCGCAGCTCCTCGCTGCTGGCGATGCTCTCCGCCGCCACCTCCCGGTTGTCGCGCGTGACCAGAACACCCGGCGGATCGCGGTCGTCGGCCGCCGGCTTGAAGACCTGCATCTTCTGGCGCGCGATCAGCGCCCGCCGCAACCGCCGCACCAACTCCTCGCTCTTGCCCGAGAACATGCCTCCGGCGATCACCTCGATGCGACCGCGGGGCCGGTCGTGCGGGTCGGCGGGACTCATGACGAGGCGGGATGCTATCGCAGACCCCGCTCCAGATCGGCCAGCAGCCCCGCACGACGCCTGCCGGTCGGTTCTCGAGGCGACCGCGGACTGCTAGCATCCGCGCGAGATGTTCGCCGGCGCAAGGGTCTTCACCTACGAGGAGGCGCTGGCCACCTTTCCGCGGGTGCGCGAGCTGACCGAGCGCGCCGTGCAGCAGATCGAGGCCATGATCAACCGGGTGCAGAGCCGCAAAGAGCTGGCCGACCGCAAGGCGGAGCTGGACAAAGGCGTCGAGCAGATCGTCCAGGTCTGGGCCGCCGAGATCGCGGCCCTGGGCTGCGAGATCAAGGGCATGTGGCTGGTCGACTGGGACACCGGCGACGGCTACTACTGCTGGCGTTACCCCGAAGAGACCCTCGGCCACTACCACTCCTACGACGAAGGCTTCGCCGGCCGCGTGCCCATCGCCTAGCTCTGCTCGCCGGTCGGTTCAGAGATTGACTCGGCGGCGGCCGCTCGCTAGGGTGAGGCCGACCGCTGCACTGCGGTCCAGGAGGTAGCAAGATGGCCACACCCCAAGAGCCCAGCCCACAGCCGCCGGCGCCGCCCGCCGACGGAGCTCCCCTCATCGTCACCTCGAAGGCGGTCACCATGATCAAGCTCACCCGCGAGCAGGAGGGCCTGGCAGAGGCCTGCGGACTGCGGGTGGCCGTGCGCGGTGGCGGCTGCAGCGGCTTCGAATACGCCCTCGACTTCGAAGAAGAGGCCCGAGAGACCGACTTCGTGCTCGAATTCGACGGCCTCCAGGTCTACGTCGACCCGGTGAGCGCCCGCTATCTGGCCGGCACCGAGATCGACTACGTCTTGGGCACGACCGGCGCCGGCTTCAAGTTCAACAACCCGAAAGCCGTCGGCACCTGCGGCTGCGGCTCCTCCTTCGCGGTCTAGCCCGACCTTCTCACCAGTCGTCGTAGCGAAACGTCGTAGCTGCCTGAAGATGCGAGACTTGCGACCGAGGGCACCGCAAGCGTGCTCGAAGCACGCTGAGGATGCCCGACCGGAGCGTAACGCTGCAGATTCTGGCAGATACGGCGTTTTGTAGACGACCGGTGATCAGGCCGACAGGGTCACGAACGGCAAGTCGACCACTTGGGCGGCGACGTCGGCGACTTCCACAGTCGCGCCGCCCTGCGCCTTGTGGTGAAGCACCGCGAGGGCGATGCCCTGGTCGAGGCCCGGTGACCGCACTGCGGTGCCCGACAGGCCCACCTCGGCTCCCTCCAGGTGAGCCACGCTGCCCGGCGGCGGCAACTCGGCACCGCCCAGCCGCAGACCGCACAACCGGTGATTCACCTTGCCGCGATAGTGGATCCGGGCCACCACCTCCTGGCCGAGGTAGCAGCCCTTTTCGAAGTCGAGCGCATCGCTCTCGCCGACCTCCTGCGGGAACCGCTCGGCGCCGAAGTCCGGCCCGAAGCGCGCCAAGCCCGCCTCGACCCGGCGCGCCTCGGCGGCCGCGAAACCCGCCGCCTGCGCCGCCACGCCGCCCCGCGGCCGCAGCAGTTCCGCCGCCACTTCCGGAGCGGCGCCGTCGGCGACATGTACGGTGACCGCCGGCACACCCAACCGCTCCTCACGGGCCAGGATCAACTCGACGCCGCTCCACTCCACCCGCCGCAGCGACCAGCGATCCGCCGGCATCGGCTCTCCTGCCGCTAGCCGCGCGGCCACCGTCCAGGCGTCGGGCCCCAGCAGGCTCAGCGCCCGGAGGTCCGGCCGCGGCGCCAACTCCACCCGGTCGGCAACGATGTAGCGCGACAGATGCTCGGCTACAGACGCGGCGCAGCCGGCCGGCAGCTCGAGCAGCAGGCTCTCGGCAAGAGCCAAGACCCGAGCCTCCGCCAGGACCCTGCCCTGCGCCGAGGTGACGAAGACGAACCTGCCGGCGCCGGTCTCGAGCCCCTTCGCGTCACCGGTGACCATGCCGTTCAGAAAGCGACGGCGGTCCTCGCCGCTGAGCTCCAGGTGCTCCACCCAGAGACGGTCCACGAGGCCACAGCTCCGGCTCAGCAACCGATACTCGGTCGCCGCCGCGCCGTAATGGGCGGCTGCGGTGAGCCCTTCAGCGGTCTCCGCCAGCTCGGCGGGGCCAAGGTCCAACGGCGCCCGAGCGCCGGCATCCCGAGACCCAGCGCCCCGGGGTACCGCGCCAGCCGGATCTGCTTCCATCCGAGGCAGTCTAGCCCAGGTCGCCTCCTGCGCCGAGGGCCGGTCGCGACACCACCCGGTTAGAATCCGCCCCTATGGCTGACAGCCAACCGTTCGAGCTCGAGATCGCCTCCGGCCGTGTGCTGCACGGCCTCGTCGACCTGCCGGCGACGCCGGGAGCGCGGCCGACGGTTGTCGTCTGCCACGGCTTCAAGGGCTTCATGGAGTGGGGCTTCTTCCCCCATCTCGCCCATCTGCTCGCCGCCCGGGACTTCACCACCGTGCGCTTCAACTTCGGCGGCGGGGGCATGCGGCCCGGCGACGACCTGGTCAGCGACCCGGAGGCGTTCGCCCACGCCACGGTCGGCAAAGACGTTGTCGACCTCGAGGCGATCCTCGAGGCGGTCGCCGATGGCCGGATCGCCTCCGGGCGCGTCGACGGCGACCGGCTGGGCCTGCTCGGCCACAGCCGTGGTGGCGGTACGGCGCTTCTGGCCGCGGCGCGCGACCAACGGCTCTCGGCCCTCGTCACCTGGTCGGCGGTGGCGACTTTCGACCGGCTGTCCGATGAGGAGAAGGTCGGCTGGCGGCGGGTCGGCCGCGTGCCGGTCGTCAACGCGCGCACCGGCCAGGAGCTCGCGCTCGATCGATCGGTGCTCGACGACCTCGAGGCCCGAGTTGACGAGTACGACCTGGTGGCGGCGGCCGGCGCGCGCCGGGCTCCATGGCTGATCGTGCACGGCGAGAACGACGAGACCGTGCCCATCGCCGAAGCCCAGCGGCTCGCCGCCGCGGCCGGTTCGACCAGTCGTTTCGAGGCCGTCACGGATGCCAGTCACACCTTCGGCGCCGTGCATCCGTTCGCCGGCCCCACCCCACCTCTGATCCAGGCGCTCAACCAGACCCAGCTCTGGCTGCGCAAGCACCTGGCCTGACATAGGATCACCGAGACTATGGACATGCACTTCGACGGCGTCATCTTCCAGACCCACGCGGCCGAGCTTCGCCGCCGGATGGGCCATCCGCACCCACCCTTCGCCATCCTCGACCTGAGAGGCGAGAGGGCGTGGGCGGAAGGACACATCCCGGGCGCGATCACGGTGTCCGTGGACACCCTGGAACACGGGCTGCCGGAAGGCACGACCGGGGCAACCGAGTTCTTCCTGGTTGGATCGGGACCGACCGATCCCGCGCCGCGCGCCGCCAGCCTGGCCCTGCAGCGCCTCGGCGCCAGCCGTCGGGTGGAGCTACCCGGCGGAATGCACGAGTGGCGCGCTGCCCGCCTGCCCATGGAGTCCTAAGTACACGGTACTGCTGGTCACCGGTACGGATGCCCAGCGCGGGGCGATGCGCCGCGCTGGCAAGGCGCGCGACTGAGGCATAGCCCCCTTACTCGAACTGGGCGGCCAGACCTTCGAGGCCGGTCAGCTCGAACACCTCGAATCCCTCTTCGGTGCGGCGCAGCGACACGTCGAGCTGACGCAGCTCGGAGGTCTCGGGGTCCAGCGGCCGGCGCACCGCGACCGTGCACACACAGCGGAAGAGACCGACTTGATCGGGATCCTCGGCCGGCCGCACCCGCCGCAGGCTGACCAGCAGATCCTCGTCCTCGAGCAGGGCGCCGCGCAGCTCGCGGCTGACGTCTTCGCTGAGTGTGTAGGTCGTCATGCCGTCATCGGGGCAAACGCCGGATGGCTCCACTGCCCCACCAGATCCTCGACCAGCCAGCGCGGGCCGGCTGCCGCCAGCTGTTCCGCCGGCGTCCGTCCGGTGGCCACCGCCAGCGACGGTATACCGTTGGCTCGAGCACAGGCGACATCCGCCAGGCTGTCACCGACGATCAGGCACTCGTCCTTGCGCCACCGGCGACCGGTCACCGCGGCAGCCCGATCGAGCGCCACGGCAGGCAGTCCCAGCCGGTTCGGCTGGCCATCGCCAAAGGCGCCGAACTCGAAGTAACCGTCGAGACCCACGCGTCCCAGCTTCGTTCGGGCCCCATCTCGCCAGTTGCCGGTCAGCAGACCGAGACAGACGTCAGCGCGGGCGGCGAGCTCGTCGAGCAGTGCCTTCACCGCTGGCAGGACACGCATCTCGGAGGGATCGAGGAGACGCCCCAGCCTCTCGAGGTAGAGGCCCTTCATCAACGGCAGCCGTCGGCGCACGTCCCCCGTCCGCAGGCCGGCCGCCGCCGTCAAGGCAAGCACGATCTCGTCGTCAGTGCGGCCGCTGAAGTCGTAGCCATCGATCGGTCCGGCGGTGCCGAAGACCTCCTCCATGGCGCCGGTGAAGATACGTCTGACGGAAGGGCCGCAGTCCACCAGGGTTCCGTCGATGTCGAAAAGCACCAGACGCATGAGCCACATCATTCTACCGCGCTCTGCGATGTCGTGGCGCTGCCCTGCTCCGCGGCTCGAGGCAAGGGCCCCGCCGGTCACGGGACATTGGTGTCCCGCACGGGACACTAGCGCCATTTGGGTGGAGCCTTGGTCTCGAGGAAGGTGGCTATGCCGTGCCGGCAATCGTCGGTCCCACGGGCGGCGGCGTTGACCTCCGCGGCGCGCTCGAGGGCGGCGTCGAGCGGCTTACCGATCAGCTCCAGCAGCAGCGCCTTGGTGCGGGCGATGGACTCCGAGCTGGCCCGCTCGAGGACCTCGCCGGCCAGCGACCGCGCCGCCTCCTCGACAGCCTCGCCGGGCGCTACACGGTTCACCAGCCCGATCTCGAGGGCCCGCTCGGCAGCGACGAACTCGGGGTTGAGCAACAGCTCGCGGATGTCGCGGCCGCGCAGCCTGAGCGGTAGGTAGGTGGCCACCAGCGCAGCGACAAAACCGATGCGGACCTCGCTGTAGAGGAAGCGCGCATCCTGTGCCGCCACCACGAAATCGTGCGCCGTCGCCAGTCCACAGCCACCGGCGACGCAGGCGCCCCGGACCGCCGCCACGGTCAGGGCCGGCTGACGCAGCACCGCCTCGAACAGCCGCCGCAGCAGCTCCGAGTCCCGGCGGTTCTCCTCCCGGCCGGCGTTGCGCAGCGAGCGCAGATGCTCCAGGTCGGCGCCGGCCGAGAAGTGCTTGCCGGCACCGCGCAGCAGCACGGCGCGCACCCCTTCGCCCCGCCAATCGCGCTCGTAGACCGCGGTCAGCTCGCCGATCAGCCGCGGCGACAGCGCGTTGGCCCGCGCCGGGTCATCCAGGGTCAGCCAGACGAGGTCGCCCTCACGGGCGATCGCGAGCGGTGCGTCCGCGGCCGGTGACTCGCTCACCGGATCAGCGACCAGAAGACGCCAAAGATACCCATGAAGCCTATGACCACGTAGAAAACCGCCACCCAGGGCTCGGGCTCCACAGCCAGCATCTCGGCGGTGAACCCCTGCAGAAAGACGCCCAGAAGACCCGCGCCGATGAACTGCAGGAAGACGT
>CALZJC010000021.1 GCA_945787525.1 Thermoanaerobaculia bacterium
GGCGGTCGAGATGGAAGTGGCCGGCCTCTACGGCCTGGCCGCGGAGAAGGGTGCCAGAGCCCTGGCGATTCTCACCGTCAGCGACCATGTGACCACCGGCGAGAGCACCTCGTCCGAGGAGCGGCAGACGACCTTCGACACCATGGTGCGCCTGGCGCTCGAGACGCTCAGCCTCGACTCCGCCTAGCACCGCCTGCCCTCATACTGCGCAAAAGGGCCGCGGCCGAGCCGGGTGGAAGTGACCGCCGCAGCCACCGGGGCCCGTTGAGGCGCAGCGCCGGCTCAGCCGCCGGTGAGACACTGCGTCCCGACGGATGTGGCGCGGCTCTCGTTGCCGGCGCTGTCCCGCAAGATCACCTCGTAGTCCATGAGCCAGCTGTCCGCCGAGCCGTAGCAGTAGATCCACCCCGCGGCGACGAGGCGACGATCCGAGGTAGCGGCGCCGAACGACTGCTGCAGCGTCGCGCATTGGTGCTCGGGCGGGCAGGATCTGGGTCGCAGCACCATCTCTACCGGAAACACCGGGCTGCCGCCGTACTCGACGACGAGGTCGCCTTTCGGCCCGTCGCTGACGACGGACCTCGGGAACTGCGCGCCGACAATGGCGATGCCGGAGTCGGCCGCTGTCCGGGGCCGGGTCGGCTCCTGCGGCACCGGCTCACCCTGAGGGATGCACTCGGCCGGCACGGCGACGACATTGCTCCAGTTGCCGTTGCGATCCTGCAGGACGACCTCGTAGTCGAGCAGCCAGCGCGTCCGCGAGCCGTAGCAGTAGATCCACTCGCGGGCGACCAGGTGGCGATCCCGCGGCGGCGCGGTGAAGCTGTGCTCGAGCGTGGCGCAGCTGAACCCGGCCGGACAGGTCCGTGGCCGGAAGACCATGCGGACCGGGAACGCCGGATCGCCGCCGTACTCGACGACGAGGTTCTCTCTCGGCGCGTCGCTGACCACGAAGCGAGGGGCCTCGGCGCGCACGATCGTGATGGGGCCATGCGCCGCCGGAGCTGTCGGAGCCGTCGGAGCCGCGGGCCTGGGCCCGATCGGACACGGGCTGAGGCTCAGGTCCGGCCGGCCACCGAGCAGCATGCCGAGGATCAGCTCGTTGGCCTGTCTGGCGAGGGCGCCGAGCTGGGCAGTGGAGTAGAGCGAGGGCTGGTGCGTGGCCTCGGCCATCAGGCTCTGGATGCCGACCCTCGGGTCCCAGAGATGCACGCAGTACATGCCCTTGGTCAGCAGCTCGGGCTCGATGTTGGTGTCGCGCAGGGCGTTGATGGCCCGCACCGCCTGGTCGAGGCGGTCCAGACCGTCCCGGCGGGTGTCCATCTCCACGGCGATGCCTCTCGTTACCCCCTGGCCGGCGGCGTCGAAGGCATAGGTGGCACGACCGATGTGCACCCCGAGCATGAAATAGGCCTCGGAGCAGGTCCCCATGCGCAGCCACTTGGTCTGCAGCCCCTCGTCCACCCGGCACTGTTTCACCCCTTCGACCCAGTGGATCGGACGGGAGGTGGCCCAGGAGTAGAAGGAGCGTCGCTTCTCCAGCGTGAGGCCCTCGGGGGCGGTGAGATAGGCCCGGCTCGTGTCGGCGATCCTCTGCTGCAGATTGAGCCAGCCGGACCAGGCCTGGCAGTACCGCGTGCACAGCTGATTCGCGGCCTGCACGGTGGTGCTCACCCGCTGCATGTGGAGGTTCGCACCTTGCAGATAATTGGTCGACTGGTAGTTGGCGATGGCTTGCAGCCTGCCCAGCTCCCAACCCGCCCAGTAGACCTCGACACAGCAGTTCGTCGGCGCGCTTTCGACGGTCTGCGCGTCGAGGGGCGCGCCTGGCGCCCAGCAGACGACGCCGGCGGCCAGGACGCAGAGGATCCACGGAAGTGGGCGGATGGCCAGGGTGAGCGCTGCGCCAAGCGCCTGCCGGATCGACATGGGGCACCTCCTCTGCTCGGGTTTCGGTGCCGAGAGTGCGCTGGACGCCTCGACACCGGCATGGTCGAGGGTTGAGATCCCTGTTCCAGTCGAAGCTACGCGCGAAGCAGGTGCTGCGCACCACCCCTGCGGGCGGGTGACGAGATGACGGTCCCCCTGCCGGTGCCAACCGGAGCCAGTGAGAGACTCCACTGCGATTCGAGTGGTTTCCGCGTCTACTTCGGCCTGGAGGCTGGACAGCGGCTTCGAGATGAGCGCGATGATGCCCGACCGGGAGCCCTACATGCGCCCTGCCGTGGTGCTCTGGATCCTGCTGCCGCTGCTCGCCGGCTGCCTGCCGGGAGGCTCCGCGGGGGAGCGGCTCTACCGCCGCCACTGCGCTAGCTGCCACGGGATCGACGGAGGTGGCGGCGTTCGCTACCTGGTCGACGAAGGTGCGAATCTCCTGGATGACAGCTGGAGGTACGGCGGTGATCCGTCCGAGATCGAGTACAGCCTGCTGAACGAAGAGGTGCGCAAGCACAGGACCTGGGATTTCACCAACCAGGAGAGACAGCAGCTCGTCGAGCACATCCTGACCCTGCGCGGCGAGCACCGCTGAGGCTCCGAGCCCGCCAGATCTCCTGAACCCGCCTACCGCCCGCCTCTCGGCCCGTCGGGAGGGCAAGGGCTGGCCCGGGCGCGACCCGCTGCGCCGGGGAGGCCGCCCACTTTGCCATCCGCTTCGAGCCCCCGGCCCAGCGGTTCTTCGACCGCGAGTCTGCTCAGCCTGGTTTACCTATATCAAAACCCGACACCCGACACCCTATAAGAGGTAGACATTCTTCTAAACACATCGCGCGTTCATCAAGGAATGAAAACACAACCAACAGAAACCAAGGAACTTCCAGTTCTCTTACGTGGCACGAGAAACAACGAGAGACGAGACGGCATGCGCCCTGCGGCAGGTATGTCACAAGAACAACAGAGGAGGTTGTCTATGATGCATGAGATTCGATCTTGGACCACTCGAGTCGCACTCATCGCCATGGCTACCTGGTCGGTCGGCGTTGGTGCAGAGGCTGGGTCGCGGCTGACGCTGCATCCCATCTCCACCTTCGAGACGGGAGTCTTCGACGACAGCGCAGCCGAGATCGTCGCCTACGACGCGGCGAGCCAGCGCCTGTTCATCGTCAACGGCGCCGAGGCTGCCATCGACGTTCTGGACATCGCGCTGCCCGACAGCCCGGCGTTCCTGTTCGCGATCGACGTCACTCCGTACGGTAGTAAAGCCAATAGCGTCGCCGTGCACGACGGTCTGGTCGCCGCCGGAGTCGAGGCAGTCGTCAAGCAACAGCCAGGCAGGCTCGTCCTCTTCGATGTCAACGGCGAGTTCGTGTCGAGCGTCACGGTGGGTGCCTTGCCGGACATGGTGATTTTCACACCCGACGGCTCCAAGGTACTCGTCGCGAACGAGGGGGAGCCGGACGACGACTATCTGATCGATCCCGAGGGCAGTGTGAGCATCGTCGATATCTCGGCAGGCGCGGTTGGGTTGGACCAGTCCCACGTCACCACCGCTGGCTTCTCCCGCTTCAACACCGGTCCTCTCGATCCCCGAGTGCGGGTGTTCGGCCCCGGCGCGACTCCGGCCCAGGATTTCGAGCCCGAGTACATCGCCGTGTCGAGCGACTCGTCGAAGGCCTGGGTTTCCCTACAGGAGAACAATGCCCTGGCCATCGTCGACCTCGAGAGGGGTGAGGTCGTCGATGTTGTCGGCCTCGGATCCAAGGATCATTCGCGCCCCAGCAATGCCCTCGACGTCTCGAATAGGGACGGAGCGATCGACCTCCGTCCGTGGCCCGTCCGCGGTCTCTATCAGCCTGACGCCATCATTGCGGTGGACTACCCTGGCCACGATGAGAACGGTGACTCGGACAGCGATTCCGACAGCGATTCCGACAGCGATTCCGACAGCGATTCGAGCCACACCCTGTTGATCACCGCCAACGAAGGTGATGCCCGCGATTACGCCGGTTTCAGTGAGGAGGCGAGGGTCGGAGATCTCGCTCTCGCCCCGAGCTTTCCGGACGCCGCCACTTTACAGCTGGATGCAAATCTCGGTCGGCTGAAGGTCACTAAGGTCAACGGCGACCATGATGGCGATGGTTACCACGACCAGCTGTTCTCCTTCGGCGCCCGATCTTTCTCAATCTGGACCTCTCGCGGAGTCCTTCTGTTCGACAGCGGCGATGCTCTGGAGCGCATCACCGCCGCCGCGCTCCCCGCCGACTTCAACTCCACCAACGACGAGAACGGCTCATTCGACGATCGCAGCGATGACAAGGGCCCCGAGCCAGAGGGCCTCGCGGTCGGGCGACTGAAAGGTCGCACCTACCTGTTTCTAGGTCTGGAGCGGGTTGGAGGAGTCGTGGTCTTCGACATCACGAATCCTCTGCGGCCCAGATTCGAAAGCTACTTCAACAACCGCGACTTCGGTGGTGATCCGGTTCTCGGCACTGCCGGCGACCTGGGCCCGGAAGGACTGGCCTTCATCGACGCCTCGGACAGCCCGGGAGGCAAGCCACTGCTCGTAGTCACCAACGAGGTGAGCGGCACGACGACAGTGTACGAGGTGAGGGCGCCGTAGCCCGACGAAACACTCATTCGTGCAACTGCTCGAGGGAGAGGTGACGCTTTGAGACATCTGCCCGCCATCTTCGGCTTGCTCATCCTACTGACCGTCTCGACTGCGACTGCGCAACTGGTCGACAGCAAAGAGCTGACCATCAACCTTTATATCAGCTTCGAGATGGAGTACCAGATCGAGGACCAGGGCAACGGTGATCCCAACGGGTCGTTCGACAACGATCAAGTCGATCTGGTGTTCAACTACACCAAGGGCGACTTCAGGATCGCCGTCGACGCCGTCTTCGAGCACGGTACGGCGACCGAGGACGGCCTCGGCAACGCGGCGCTGTCGTTTGCCTTCGCGGAATACGCTTTCTCGCCCAAAGCCAAGTTGCGGATGGGCAAGTACCTGACGCCCTATGGCGGCCACAACAGTCTGAACAGCATCAAGGCGAGCTTCCTGAGCGTAAAGCTGCCCCTGGCTACCAACAAGCCTGGGTCGCTGGCCAGCCAGGGGTTTCGCTTCTTTCCGCGCCGCCAGGTGGGCGTCGCGGTGCAAGGTGTTCGCCCGATGGGATCGGGACGCCTCGAGTACGACGTAGTCCTGAGCAACGGCTTCCAGGAGGACACCAACCCGTTCGAGGAGGACAACAACTCGCAGAAGGCGGTCAACGGCCGTCTCGTGTTCCACCCCAGTCTGGGTCTCGCGATCGGGCTTTCGACGTATCTCGATGCGGGGACCGAAGCGGACGGTGATCGCTCCGTGCGCAGCTTCGGCGCCCACCTGCACTATGAGGGTGAGCATCTCCATCTGTGGGCCGAGATCGACCAGGGGAGACTCGGATTCGACGACTCCTCGGCGGACATCGATCAGCTCGGGGGCTTCGCCGAGCTCGGCTATCGGCTGGGGAATTGGACCCCCTACGCTCAACTCCAGTACCTCAACGCCGAGAGCGACGCCCTGGACGAGTCCGCGACGATGTACATCCTCGGCGTCTTCTACCAGTTCAAGACCCACGCCGCCCTCAAATTCGAGAACGCCTATCACAAGGGCTCGGGCCAGAATCTGGAGTTCGCAGAGCTCCCGGGGCGGGATTACAACGAGCTCCGGGCAGCGATCGTCCTCGGGTTCTAGCCCATGCATCTTCACAGAGACAGCAGCCCTCCACCGGCGGCGCGAAACCACCGTCATCCGCTCTGCGGGCCACCGGGCCTCGCGCACCCGGTGCCCGGTTGGCCGAGAACCGTCCGCCGCGTTTGGCTGGCGACGCTGCTCGCGGCGGCGGCTATCCTCCTCGAGCCTCGAGCCGCAGGCCAGGAGGCGGCGGCGTTCAAGGTTCTCGTCAATCTGTCCAATCCGGTCGAACAGCTCTCCAGAGAACATCTGTCGAAGATCTTTCTCAAGCAGATCGACCGGTGGGAGGCCGGTCTGCGCGTGGCTCCGGTCAACCAGCCTGTGGATTCCCGAGTGCGCGATGTCTTCTCGCGGTACGTGCATCACCGCTCGGGATCGAGGATCAACGCGTTCTGGCAGCAGCAGATCTACTCCGGCGGCGGGGTGCCACCGCCCGAGAGGACGGGCGATCCCGAGGTTCTGGAGTTTGTGAGATCCCACCGTGGCGGCATCGGCTACGTCTCACCGGCCGCCGACACCCGAGGCACGAAGGTGGTCTCGATTAGCGGGAACTGAGTGCGCACGTGAGCCGCATCGCCGATCTCAGGCTGGGCTACCGCCTGGCGATGCTGCCGGCGGCGGTAGTGGTCTCGTTCGTCGGCATCCTCGTACTCACCCTGCTCTGGGGAGGGACGCTGGACCGGATGCTGGGAGAGATCCGGTCAGGCTACTTCGCCGCCTTCGAGAACGAGCGCGACCTGACCGAGACCTTGACCGATCTCCAGCGCACCCTGCAGGACGCCTCGTCCGCCGGGGACCCGAGCATGCTCACCGCCGCCGACGAGTTGGCCTCCGAGCTGCGATCGCTCTTGGAGCTTGGAGCCGAGATCACCGTGGTCAACTCCACTCACCGCAGCTCACAGCGTCAGGCCTTCGACGCCTACTACTCTCTGGCGAGGTCCAACACGGCGGCGCTGATCTCTGGCGACCTGGGCGACGCTACGATCGCCTCTCTCGAGGAGATGGGCCGTCTCTTCAACCGTCTCAAAGAGTCTCTGGAAGCCTCTTTGACGGATCAGAAGGCCGAGATGGAGGCGGTCCTGGATCGAAGTCGCGGCGAGTTCCGCGGGACTCTGTTACTGGTCGGTCTCCTGATGCTCGGAGTCTCGGCGGTGGTCGGTGGGCTGGCCCTCTACATCGGGCGTTCGGTAACTCGGCCAGTCGGCGAGGCGCTCGCGGTCTCGGAACGCCTGGCCATCGGTGACCTGAGTGGTGAGCTGGAGAGTCGATCGCGGGACGAGGTCGGGCGCCTCACCACCTCGATTCAGGACGTTCTCGTCTACCTCCGAGAGATGGCGGAAATCGCCACCCGCATCGCCAAGGGAGACCTGACCGTGAACGTCGAGCCTCGAAGCGACGACGACAAGCTCGGACAGGCCTTTCGGGCCATGGTGGCGAAGCTCTCCGAAACGATCATCGGCGTGCGCCTGGGTGTGCAGACCCTCTCTACGTCCTCCGAGCAGATCTCCTCGACCTCCCAGGGCCTCTCCCAGGGCACCAGCGAGCAGGCCGCTTCGGTGCAGGAAGCGTCCGCGAGCCTGGAAGAGATGGCTGCGTCGATCACCGAGAACGCCCACAACAGCAAGCTGATGGAAGAGAACGCCCTCGAAGGCTCGAAGACGGCTGAGGCGAGCGGCGCGGCAGTAGCGGAGACGGTGGAGGCGATGAAAGCGATTGCCGGGAAGATCTCGATTGTCGAGGAGATCTCCTACCAGACCAACCTCCTGGCGCTGAATGCGGCGATCGAGGCGGCGCGGGCCGGCGAGCACGGCCGAGGTTTCGCCGTGGTCGCCAGCGAGGTCCGCAAGCTGGCCGAGCGTAGCCAGAAGGCGGCCCGAGAGATCAGCGGTCGTGCAGGCACCAGCGTCGAAGTGGCGACACAGTCCGGACAGCTGCTGGAGACGCTGGTGCCGTCGACCCGCAAGACCGCCGACCTGGTGCAGGAGGTCGCGGCGGCCTCGGAGCAGCAATCCGCTGGGGTCGGCCAGATCAACGGCGCCATGAGTCGCGTCGACCAGGTGGCGCAGGCCAACGCGTCGGCGGCGGAGGAGCTCTCCAGCACGGCTCAGGAGATGGCCAGGCAGGCCCTCGCTCTGCGGCAGCAGATGAGCTTCTTTCGGCTCGACGGCACTCCAGAGTCGACGACCTTGCCGCACGCTGTGGGGCCCGGCGATGCACAGCCGAACCTGACCATCGAGACGGCTCGTCCCCGGGAGCTGGAGGGTGGCAACGGCGAGGGCGCGGTGCCGACCGCGGCGTACGATGAGCGCCCGTCCGATGGATCAGGCTATGCCGACTTCGAGAGGTTCTGAGGCGGTCGGTCGGGCCAGAGCGAAGGAGGGGGACCCATGAAGAAGATCCTGCTGGTGGACGATTCCACCACAACCCTGATGATGGAAAAGATGGTCCTCAGCCGGGCCAGGTACGACCTGGTGACCGCCGCGGACGGCGAAGAAGCGGTCGAAATGGCCACACGGGAGCAGCCGGATCTGATCCTGCTGGACATCGTCATGCCGAGAATGGACGGCTTCGAGGCCTGTCGGAGGCTTCGGCAGTCGGAGCAGACCCAGGACATCCCGATCATCATGGTCACCACGCGAGGCGAGGCCGAGAACGTGGAGCAGGGCTACAAGCTGGGCTGCAATGACTACGTCACCAAACCGATCGACAGTCTGGAGCTGACCACGAAGATCGAGAGCCTGCTGGGCTCCTGACGCCGGAGGAGAGCGCTATGAGCGAGTTGGGGAATGACCCGCCGAGCTATGTGCAGAGGGCCCGCGAGGAAACCCAACGATACCTGCTGGAGGTGCTCGAAGAGAACCAGAAGCTACGCCGGCGGGTCGCCTCTCTGGACGACGAGCGGACTCGCTTGAGGGAGGAGAGGATCGGCCTGCAGGAGCAGACGCTTGCCCTGCGGGAAGAGCTGGAGGCACAGCTGGACAAGCAGCAGCGTCTGCTGGGGGAGTTGTGCAAAGCGGAGGACGAGAATCACCTCTTCTCCGAGCGCTTCGCAAAGATCGAGGAGCACAACAACAATCTCGCCAACTTGTACGTGGCGAGCTACCGGCTCCACGAGACCGTCGACCGTTCAGAGGTCCTCAGCGCTTTGCAGGAGATCATCATCAATCTCATCGGTAGCGAGGAGTTTGTGGTCCTGGAGAGCGAGCCGGCAGGCGGTCTTTCGGTCGCTGCCTCCTCCGGTGTGGATCAGGAGCGGATCGCCGGCCTGGAGCTCGAGTTGGGACCGATCGGCCGCACGATCCGGAGTGGCGCGATCAGTCTGGCCGAGCAGGAGCTCGAAGGCTTCCCCGACGAGCTGCTCGCCTGCATTCCGCTGAAGCTGGGGCCAACGGTCCACGGCGTTATCGTCATCTTCCGGCTACTCGCCCACAAGCGGACCCTCGAGCCGCTGGACTACGAGCTGTTCGATCTCCTCGCCAGCCATGCGGCGAGCTCGCTGTATGCCAGCAAGCTCCACGATCTGGTGGGCGACGGTGCCGGGATCGTTGCATGAGCATGGCCCCTCCGGCGGCCAGCTCCGGCGAGCCCGCGCCCCGGAGCAAGAGGAGATCGGCCGACCGGCTCGTGCGAAAAAGGCAGTACCTCCACGTCGGCCAGCTCCACGCCGCGGCCGAGGCGACGACGGTAACCACGATTCTGGGATCGTGCGTCGCCGTCTGTCTCTGGGAGCCGAAATCCAGGATCGGCGGGATCAACCACTTCGTGCTGCCTCATTGGGCTAGAACGGACCGGCTCTCCCCACGCTACGGCAATGTCGCGGTGGCGAGCCTTGTCGAGAGTCTGTGTGCCCTGGGCTGCCGGGTGGAGAACCTGAAGGCCAAGATCTTCGGGGGCGCCGCCATTCTCCAGGCCTCCTGGGAAGCGAGTCTGGGCGAACGAAACATCGAGCTGGCGCGCGTCCTGTTGGCTCAGAAGGGTATCCCCATCGTGGGCGAGGACGTCGGCGGGCGCCATGGACGGAAGCTCGTTTTCCAGACCGATGACGGCACCGCCTGGCTGAAACGTCTTTAGGAGAAACTCGTGGAGATCGATTTTCAGGCCTTGATCGACAATCTCCTCGCCGAAAGTGAGGACAGTCTCGGCCTCATGGAGGAGTCCCTGCTCCTTCTCGAGACCCGACCCGGGGACAAGGAGGCTCTTGGAGCGGTGTTTCGCGTCGTCCACACGCTCAAGGGGGACGCCGGGTTGGTGGGCTTCGCCGCGACGGCGGAGTTCGCGCATCGCCTCGAGGACCTGCTGGATCTCGTCCGCGAAGAGCAGACGCGGGTCACGGGTACCCTGGTCACGCTGCTGCTCCAGAGCGTCGACGCCTTGCGAGATCTGTTGCGAGAGGCAAGCACCGGGCAGGACGAGCTGCTGCCCGCGCACGTCGATTTGCTGGTGAAGCTGGGCGAGGCTGCGTCCACTGGTGAGGGTCCGTCTGAGCTCTCGACGTCGACGGACGGCGGATTCGGCGGCGATCGCCGGCCGGCGTCGCTTCGGGTCGGCACGCTGCGCGTAGACGTCGAGAAGCTCAATCAGCTCCTGACCTTGACCGGCGAGATCGCGGTTGCCCGGGGCCGGCTGACCCAGCTTCTGGAGGATCCCGACGCCCTGAAGGGTGAGATTCTCGAGGAGCACCGCGAAGCGGACCGGCTCTACCTGGATCTGCAGGAGCTGGTCATGAAGCTCCGCATGGTGCCCGTGGGTTCCACGTTCCGGCACTACGCCCGTACGGTCCGCGACCTGGCCATGGACCATGGCAAGCAGGCGAAGCTGGTTCTGGAGGGGGGCGACGTCGAGGTGGACAACTCGGTGTTGCAGCTCCTCCGAGACCCGCTGACCCACCTGGTACGGAACGCCGTCGACCACGGCATCGAGCCGCCCGAAGAGCGGAAGTCGAAGGGCAAGGATCCCACCGGCAAGATCCGCTTGCGCGCTCATCACGTCGCCGGCTCGATCGTCATCGAGCTGGAGGACGATGGCGCCGGCCTTGACCGGAGTCAGATCCTCGATCGGGCTCGGGCTCTGGGGATGCTGGCCGACGGCGAGCATCCGAGCGAGCGGGAGCTGTCCAGCTTTCTCTTCGAGCCCGGTTTCTCCACCTCCGCAACGGTGTCGGAGCTCTCCGGCCGAGGCGTAGGACTGGACGTGGTCCGCCGCAACATCGAGACGCTTCGAGGCTCCGTCGAGGTGCGGAGTCGGCCGGACGAGGGCACCCAAATGACGATCTGTCTGCCGTTGACGCTGGCGATCATCGAGGGCCTGGAGGTGCGGATCGAAGATCAGACTTTCATCGTTCCCCTGGACTCGGTCGTCGAGGCCCTCGATCTGCCCGAAGAGGCGAGCGCCGATCCGGCCGCCCGAGGCGTGGTCACCATCCGCGGCCACACCCTGCCCTACGTGCGTCTGCGGGAGCTGTTCGCCGTGGACTGCCCGGCCGCCGCCCGGGAGAACATCGTGGTCGTGGAGCTCGGCGGCGCCGAGGCCGGGCTGGTGGTGGACGAGGTCTTCGACAAGAAACAGGTGGTCATCAAGCCGCTGGCCAAGGTGTTCGAGCGACTCCGCGGAATCTCGGGCTCGGCCATCCTGGGCAACGGCAGAGTCTCCCTGATCCTGGACGTGCCCGGACTGCTCCGCGGCGAGATGCAGCGCGAGACGACCGCAGCAGTGGCGGCGGGGACCTGATGCCGAGAACCCGGGGGCTCTGAACATGGCGAAGCGACGCAGCAGCGACGAGACCCCCCTCGACCAGGTGGTCCGCAGGAAGACCACTCGGCGACGGAGGCGCAAGCCGGGTGCCGAAACCACCTCGACGTTGCGGGCCAAGAGCCCGGCCGAGGCAGCGTCCGAGCGCTCGGGAGAACACACCGAGTCGACCAACGAGCGGCCCACCGCGCGGGCCGGTCAATACCTGACCTTCTTTCTGCGAGGTGAGGAGTACGCCGCCGAGATCCTCCAGGTCAGGGAGATCATCGAGTTTCGCGATCTGACGACCGTGCCGACCACGCCGACGTGGATTCGTGGCGTGATCAACCTGCGGGGAAGCGTCGTTCCGGTCGTGGATCTGGCGGCCAAGTTCGGTCTGCCCGCTACGGAGATCACCAAGAGGAGCTGTGTGGTGATCGTGGACGTCGAGCTCGACGGCGACGCGACGGTCATGGGCGTGATGGTGGATCGCGTCAACCAGGTGATCGATCTGGTCGACGAGGAGATCGAGCCCGCGCCGAGCTTCGGTACCCGCATCCGCACGGACTGTCTGTTGGGAATGGGCAAGCCGGGTGAGAGGATCGTCCTGCTACTCGACGTCGACCGCGTCCTCGGGGTCGGAGAGCTGGTGAGCGTCTCGGCGCTCGAGGCTCCGAATGGAGGAGCCACTGCCGGTGACGAAGGGGCTATCGTCGCCGGCCTGGATGCCGGCGATGCCTCGCCGGCGGGGAGGGACTAGGGTCGCCCCGCCCTTCAGAGGGAGTCAAGCCCGAGATGGAGCCGGCCGCGCCAGCAACCTCACACACCGCGGCGGTCGCCACGCCGTCGATCACCGACCGGGAGTTCGCGCTGTTTCAGGCGCTGATCTACCGCGAGTCGGGGATCCGCCTGTCGGAGGCCAAGAAGATCCTCCTGGCCAGACGGTTGGGCGGCCGCCTGCGTGAGCTCGGCCTGGGGTCCTTCGGCGCCTACTACCGGCGGCTGAAGGGCCGAGAGGGCAGGCAGGAGCGGACCCGGATGCTGGATCGAATCACGACGAACGAGACCCATTTCTTTCGCGAGCCGCGTCAGTTCGAGTTTCTCGAGCACCGGCTCGTTCCCGAGTGGAAGCGGGCGGCGGCCAGCGGAGAGCGCGCCCGGCGGATCAGGGTCTGGAGCTCGGCCTGCTCTACCGGCGAGGAGCCTTTTTCGGTCGCCATGGTCTTGTTGCGGTACCTGCCACCGGGTTCCGGCTGGAGCCTCGAGGTGCTGGCGACAGATCTTTCCACCAGAGTGCTGGAGAGTGCACGCCGAGCGATCTGGCCGATCGAGAAGGTGCGGGAGATTCCGGAGGTCTATCTCCGGTCGTTCATGCTCCGTGGCAAGCGCAGCCAACTCGGCTGGATCAAAGCGGGCCCGCGGCTGCGATCGGTGGTCAGCTTCCGGCACCAGAATCTCCACGATCCGCTCCACGCCGTGGCCGGGCCTTTTGACCTGGTCCTGTGCCGTAACGTCCTGATCTATTTCGATTCGCGCTCGAAGATCGCCGTGCTCGATCACCTGATCGATCAACTGGCGCCCGCCGGGCACCTGTTCGTGGGTCACGCCGAGAACGTGGCCGGCACGACGCGCGAGCTGTGCACCGTGATCCCGACGGTGTACCGGGTCGGGCAGCTGCAGGGGGGGAGGACTCTCCCGGAGAGCTGCGAGCACCGCCGCAGCGCACAGAAGGGATCCGGAGGTTGAGGCGTCTCGGAGGCTCGCCGGGTGCCGGCACAGGTAGGACGCTCGAGGTGCTCGTGGTGGACGACTCGGCCGTGGTCCGCCGCTTCCTGTCGACGGTGATCGCCCAGCACGAGGGTGTGAACGTTGAGACGGCGGCCGATCCGTTGATCGCCATGCGCAAGATGAAGCGGCAGCGGCCGGACGTGATCCTTCTCGACATCGAGATGCCGCGGATGGACGGGCTGACCTTTCTGCGCCGGATCATGGAGGAAGATCCGATTCCCGTCGTCATCTGTTCCGGCCTGGCCGGCCGGGGGACTCGGATCGCCATCGAAGCCCTGCGCCAGGGCGCGGTCGAGATCGTACCCAAACCTCGCCACGGTGTACGTGACTTCCTCGAGGAGTCGGCGGTGATGCTGATCGACACGATTCGGGCGGCGTCGCAGGCGAAGCTCGCGCACCGGACGGCCCAACCCGAGGCGGTTTCACCCCCTCTGTCCGCTGATGCGGTGCTGCCGAGATCCCACCTTGCCAACCGTCCGGATCGGAGCGCGCCGCTGATCGCTCTCGGAGCGTCGACGGGCGGGCCGGAAGCCCTGCGTTTGGTGCTTTCGGCGATGCCGCGGGCGGCGCCCGGTATCGTTGCCGTTCAGCACATGCCGGAGACCTTCACGGCGGTTTTCGCCGAGAGTCTGAACCAGGCCTGCGCGATCGAGGTCAAGGAGGCAGAGGAGGGTGATCGAGTCACCGCCGGCAGGGCGCTGATCGCGCCCGGCGACCGGCACTTGACCGTGGTCCGTGACGGGCGCGGGCACGCGGTGCGCCTTATCGACGGACCGCTGGTCTCGCGCCACCGCCCGAGTGTCGACGTCCTCTTCCGGTCGGTTGCCCAGTCGGTCGGCCGTTACGCGCTTGGAGTGATCATGACCGGAATGGGAACCGACGGCGTCCAGGGTCTGTTGGAGATGAGGCAGGCTGGTGCCGTCACGATCGCCCAGGACGAGGCCTCGTGCGTGGTGTTCGGCATGCCGAAGGAGGCGATTGCCCAACAGGCGGTCGGACATGTCGTGCCGCTCCGGCGGATCCCGGTCTTCCTGCTGAAGCACCCGCCGTTTCGCGACGCCGGTCCGGAGTATCCACCGGTGCCGACGGCAGCAGACGCCTCTTCCGGACGATGAGATTGAAGCCGGGCCTTGCCGGGCTAGAGCTCATCGGAAGCCCTGGATCAGCAGCGCGTCCCGCAAGAATCGACCCGTGGAGACCACCAGAGTCTCGCCGTCGGGGCTGTATTCGAACCAGAACAAGTTCTCATCGGTGAAGTTGGTCAGCCGCTCGGGCTCGCTGCCGTCGAGCGGCAGCCGCCACAGATTGCCGCGATCGCCCTGAGCGGTGTTGAGGATGAGCGCCTCTCCATCTGGCGCCCAGCGCAAGACGGACGAGCCGGTGGAGGTGTGTGCGGGCCCTGCGAGAGTGAGCTCGAGCTCGCCGCCCTCGATGGGCATGATGCCGATCCGCTCCTGCTCGCCGTCCAGGAAGTAGAAGGCCAGACGGGTCCCCCGAGGCGAGATCGCCGGCAGATACGCCGGTAGGTCGGTCAGCTGAGTGGGCTCGCCACCTTCGAGCGACAGCCGCCAGAGACCGGACGTTTGCGGGATGACCGCCCAGTTCCCATCGGGCGACAGGGCCGGCGCGAAGTTCTGGCCCTGGGGAGTCGCATGCGTCGCGAGGGCCCGGTAATCGGTGCCTTCGTACTAAATCAGTCGAAGCTCGGCGCCCATCGACTCTCTGGTGTGGTAGAGGATCTTCCCCTTCCCGGTGACCCGCGGATAGAACTCGGCACGCGTGTTGTCGGTCAGGACCTGGCGCCCGGTGCCGTCGAGGTTCATGACGGCGAGCTCGAGCTCACCGGCCTCGATGGTCTGAAAGAGAATGCGCCCATCGGCGGTGAAATCGAAGCCGAACCGCCCGTCCATGCTGGAGTGCGGGATGCGGGCTGGCCGGCCGGTGCCGTCGCTCGCTTGGCTCCACAGGGTCGCCAGGCTGGTGGGGGCCTCCGCCACCGCAACGAGAGAGTCGCCGTCGGCGGTCGGGCTGGCGAGGCGATAGTGGCGCCGATCGTCGGTGATCTGATGCGGCGCGCCCCGCGGATAGGGCACGAACCAGATCTGGGCACGGTACTCATCGTCCTTCGAGGCGATGGCCAGCAGAGCATCGCCGTCCCCTAGCCAGTCCACCCTCGAGATCCAGTTCCAGGAGCGCTCCGAGGTCCAGGCGACCGCTCCGGTCTCGACGTCGAAGCCGAGGATCTCCCCCCGCCGGGTCTCATCGGACATGACGCTGGCCGCGATCAGGCCGCCGTCCGGAGACCAGGAGGGAGCGGTGAAGTAGCGCGGCGCCAGCACCTCGGGCGGCGAGCGCGTCGCCAGCAGCCGCTCGCCGGACCCGTCGGCGTTGGCGATCATCAGCGAACTGGCCCCGGGGGTGGGGAAGTCCTTGCGCAGCCAGGTGAACCGGGAGCCGTCGGGGGAGAAGGAGGCCGAGCTGTCGATCTGCTCGACCAGCTTCCTGGGGGTTCCGCCGAGCGCCGAGATCCGGAAGAGAGCGCCCGAGGGATTCTCGTCGTACTTGCGGCCGAAGACGATGTCGGTGCTGTCGGGGGTGAAGGTCATTCCCCAGTACCCGACCGCCGCCGGGGGAATCAGCTCGAGGCTCTCCGAGCTGGTCAGCTGACGCAGGTGGAGGCTCTGCCGGCCCTCGGACGACTCCACGTAGGCCACGTACTTGCCATCGGGTGAGATGGCGGCGCTGGGAACCAGACCGCTCGAGGTGATGGGTTGAATCGACAGCGCGGGCGCAGTTGCAGATGTAGGGTCGGCTGCCCGGCGGCCGAAAAGCCAGGCGAGGATCACCACCCCGGTGAGCACCGCCGCGACGACACCCAGAATCGTTCTCCATCTCGGCCTTGCGGTCTGCTCGAGTGCCGGCGCGCTGTGCGGCGGCACGGTCAGGAGGTCGGCACCGGACTCGAGGTCCTGCCGCGTGGTTCGCAGATCGACGGCCAGGTCGCTCGCCGACTGGTAACGATCGGCGGGTTTCTTGGCGAGCGCTTTGCGCAAGATCCAGTGCAGTTGCATGGGTGCGTGCGGGACGCGGTCGGCCAGCGGCTCCGGCTCCTTGTGGATCACGTTGTGGAGCGTGTCGATCACCGAACCGCCCGAGAAGGCCCGGGTTCCGGTGGACGCTTCATAGAGCAGGCAGCCGAGCGAGAAGATGTCGGAGCGTGCGTCGGCCGGCAGCCCGTTGGCCTGCTCGGGTGACATGTAGGCTGCGGTTCCCAGCACCAGGCCCTCGTCGGTCAGCGGCCTGGCCTCGGTCGGCATCGAGGGCGCCGCTTCGCCGAGCGCCTCGTCGGCCGGCTCGCGAGCGAGCTTGGCGAGCCCGAAGTCGAGGACCTTGACGCGCTCATCGGAGGTCAGCATGACGTTGGCGGGCTTCAGGTCGCGGTGGACGATCCCCTGCTGGTGCGCGGCCGCCAGGGCGTCGGCGATCGCCCCCGCGATCTCGAGCGCCCTGGGCAGCGGCAGGCCGCCGCGCTCGAGCACCCGATCGAGGTTCTCGCCGTCGACCAGCTCCATCGTGAGGAAGTGGACGCCCTCGTCGCGCTCTACCGAGTGGATGGTCACGACGCTCGGGTGGCTGAGCCTCGCCACGGCCTCCGCCTCGCGCTGGAAGCGCTCCAGCC
>CALZJC010000022.1 GCA_945787525.1 Thermoanaerobaculia bacterium
GATCTGCGACGCTTTGCCGAGGACCGGGAGAGCCTCAAGCCGGAGCTCTTCCAGCGCATCAAGGCGAGCGGCGAGCGGCCGACGCCGGCGAAGGTGGAACGCCTGCTGGCCGGTCTGGAGCGGCAGCAAGCGGCGCTGGCGGCCATTCAGGCGGTCGAGCGCGCCGGCGGCCGAGCCGTCTACCACCACCTCGACCTGCTCGATGGACCGGCGGTGGCCGAGGTTGTCGAGCGGCTCCGGGAGCAGCACGACCGGATCGACGTCGTTTTGCACGCGGCAGGGTTGGAGATCAGCCATATGCTGCCCGACAAAGAGCCGGCCGAGTTCGCTCACGTGTTCGACGTCAAGGCGGAGGGCTTCTTCCATCTGCTGCGGGCACTAGGAGAGACGCCGCTCGGAGCGGTGGTCGTCTTCTCCTCCATCGCCGGCCGCTTCGGCAACGCCGGACAGACCGACTACGCCGCGGCCAACGATCTGCTGTGCAAGCTCTGCTCGTCGCTGCGCAACCGGCGAGCCGGAACCCGCGGCATCGCCATCGACTGGACCGCCTGGGGCGAGATCGGCATGGCCACGCGCGGCTCGATTCCCCAGATGATGGAAGCGGCGGGGATCGACATGCTGCCCCCGGAGATCGGCATCCCGGTCGTCCGGCAGGAGCTGACGGCGGGCGGCAGCGGCGGCGAAGTGGTGATCGGTCAGCGCCTCGGTGGGCTGCTCGACGAATGGCACGACAGCGGCGGGCTGCACCTGGAGTCGATCGCCGACCGCGCAGGAGGCCTGCTGAGCGGCAAGGTCCGCGGCATGGGGCTCTACAGCGGCCTGACGATCGAGACCGAGCTGGTGCCGGCAGAGCAGCCGTTCCTCCATGATCATCAGATCGACGGCACCCCGGTGCTGCCGGGCGCGATGGGAGTGGAGGCCTTCGTCGAAGCTGCCCAGCTGCTCTATCCCGACCTGCACGTAGCGGCCGTCGAAGACGTCCGCTTCCAGACGCCGTTCAAGTTCTATCGCCACGAGCCGCGCACGGTGACCGTGCACGCGCAGTTCCGCCTGGAGGGTGAAGAGGTCGTTGCGGACTGCCGGCTGCTGGGCAGCCGGCTGCTGCCGAAACAGGCGCTGCCGGTGGTCACCGAGCATTTCGCGGCGCGGGTGCGGCTGGCGCGGGAGGCCGCGTCACCGGAGAAGCTACCCTGGCCGGAAAAGGGCGACCGCCCGTCCGTGGGCGCCGACGACATCTATCGGATCTACTTCCATGGCCCCGCCTATCAGGTCCTGGAACGGGCCTGGACCGTCGACGGCGCGGCCGCCGGCCTGCTGCCGAGCAGCCTGCCAGCGGGCCACGCCCCCGCCGAGATGGAGACCGCCGCCACGCCACGACTGCTGGAGCTCTGCTTCCAGACGGCGGGCATCTGGGAGCTCGGCCGGGGCGGGCGCTACGGCCTGCCGGCGGCCATCGATCGGGTCAGCTGGCTGGGCTCCCCGAACGACTCGAGTGGGCGGCTGTGCGCCGTGGTCGGCCCCGGCGGCGAGCCGGAGACCTTCGATGCCCGGGTGATCGACGAGTCCGGTACCGTGCTGGTGGTCATCCAGGGCTACCGGACGATCGAGCTTCCCGTCCCTCTGGCCGAAGAGCAGCTGGCCCCGCTGCGAGCGGCGATGACGTGATCGGCTACCTGCTGCGGCGGCGGTTCGAGGTGCCGGCCGGCAACGGCTGGCTGACCGCGGCCGAGAGGCAGTGGTTCAGCGATCGGCGCGCGGCCAAGCGAGTCTCGGATTGGCGCCTCGGTCGTTGGACGGCGAAGGCGGCGATCGGCGCGTACCTGGAGCGCCGCCCGCAGCCGCTGCCCGCCGACATAGAGGTTCTGGCGGCGAGCGACGGTGCCCCCGTCGCCTTCGCCGCGGGCCGCCCTCTGCCGCTCTCCCTGTCGCTCAGCCACAGTCATCACCGGGCACTCTGCGTGGTGGCGGCGGCGGGAGCCGCCCTGGGCTGCGACCTGGAGCGCATCGAGCCTCGCAGCCGGGCGTTCGTCGCAGACTACTTCACCGGCGCGGAGCGCGCCGCCCTGACGGCCGTCGACGCCGCCGACCGAGATCTTCTCACCAACCTGATCTGGAGCGCCAAGGAGAGCGCCCTCAAGGCCCTTCGCCAGGGTCTCCGGGTGGATACCCGCTCGGTGGAGGTGCTCGTCTCCGCGCCGCCCGGCCGGACCTGGGGCCGCTTGGAGGTCATCTGCCAGGGCGGCGGCCGCAGCCTGACCGGACGCTGGACCCGGCTGGACGACCTCCTGGCGACGATCGTCTGCCGGCCCGAAGCCGGCGAGATGGTCGACCTCGATGACCGGACGGGCGGCTGTGCAGAGGTTTCAGGGCCTCTCGCGGCAGCCACGCACGATCGGTGAGCAGGTCAGGCCGGCGGCGGCCTCAACGTGCCGCCGCGCCGCCGCGCCTCCTCGTCCTCGCCCAGCGCCGCCTCCCAGAGCCGGCGATCGAGATCCCCATCCCGGGGCCGCCGGCGCCGGCGCACGAACCAGATCGTCGCACCGACCAGCAGCACGAACAGACCGCCGGTGGCGGCCACGAAGGAGCAGCTCGCCGGCGGGGCGCCCGCCGCGGCGGGCAGCATCGAGCGATAGAGCAACGGGCCGATCGCCAACGCCGCAACCGCCACCGCGCAGAAGGCCAGCAGGAGCGGAACGATCCGGTAGTCGCTCAGTCGTCCTCGGGCGCCGGGCGCTGCCAGGTGGTCTTGCTGTCGTCGAAGGCCGGCAGCGTGATCTCCTCACCGGCACGCGACCGCACGTTGTAGTCCCACAGCCGGGCGTACTTGAGAAACGAGCCAAACGCCTGCAGGCCGCAGACCACCAGACCGTGCAGACCGTCGAGAAAGCCGAGCTGAACGAAGTAGGTGCGCAGGAAGCGCCAGATCGGCCGCCCGGCGAGCGCCAGTAATCCGGCCCGGCGGCCTTCGCGAAAACCCTGGGCGGCGCCCCACTCGGCGTAGTTGCGCAGCTTCTCCCAGTACTGATCGAGGGAGCGGAAGGTGTAATGCAGCAGAGCATTGCGCAGCACCGGGGTCGGCCCTTCGATGTCGAGGTCGGCATGCACGCGGCGGTCCGGGTAGCGGCCGTGGTCGCGATGAAAGAAGCGGATCACCTTGTCCGTCGACCAGCCGGAGTGACGGATGACCTTGCCCAGTACGATGTTGCGCCGCCGCAGGAAGTAGCCGTAGAACTGCGGCCCCTCGACCAGCAGCTGCAGGATCTCCAGCGCCAGGTTGTCGGTGAGCCGCTCGTCGGCATCGAGGATCAGCACCCAGTCGTTCTCGACCCGATCCATCGACCAGTTTTTCTGCGCCGCCGAGCCGAAGTACTCGCGCTCGAGCAGCTTCACCGGGTGGCGGCGCGCCAGCTCCACGGTGCGATCCGTCGACAGGGAATCGACCACCAGGATCTCGTCCGCCCATAGAACCGATCGAATGCAGTCCTCGATGTTGATCTCTTCGTTGAATGTGGTGATGATCACCGAGATCGGTAGCCGCCCGGGGGCGTGCAACAGACGCTCGATTTCGGCCTTGCGGTCAGCTCTGGGCATCGGTGATGAGTAGCCTCTCGACGCCGCGGGCCAGGCCCGTGGACTCGTCGATGTCGATATCGACCGCGGCCAGCCGGAGGTCGCGCTTGGCCACCTCGAAGCCGCCCGGGGTCTGGTGCAGGAAGCGATGCAGCACCTTGTCGGTGCGCATGCCGATGATCGATTCGTACGGCCCGGTCATGCCGACGTCGGTGACGAAGGCGGTGCCGCCGGGAAGCAGCCGCTCGTCGCCGGTGGGCACGTGGGTATGGGTGCCGACGACCGCGCTCACCCGGCCGTCGAGAAAAAAGCCCAGCGCCTGCTTCTCGCTGGTCGCCTCGGCGTGGAAATCGACCAGGATCACTCGCACGTCCTCCCGCAGCTCGCCAAGCAGCCGTTCGGCGGTCTGAAACGGGCTGTCGAGCGGCTTCATGAAGACCTGGCCCTCGAGGTTGATGGTGGCTACCGGAATGCCCGCCGCGGTCTCGCCCAGATGCACGCCCACTCCCGGGTTGTCGCCCGGGTAGTTGGCGGGCCGCAGCAGCCGGGGCTCCTGGGTCAGCATCTGGACGCTCTCCCTCTTGTCCCAGATGTGGTTGCCGCTGGTGAAACAGTCGATCGGCAGCTCGCCCAGCTCGGCCATGATCTTCGGCGTCACGCCGAATCCTCCGGCGGCGTTCTCGACGTTGACGATCACGTAATCGAGGCGCCGCCGGTCCAGCAGCTCCGGCAGCAGCCGCTTCAGAATGCTGCGCCCCGGCTTGCCGATCACGTCGCCGACGAAGAGTAGTCTCATGCGGGCGGTCTCATTTGGCGTACTCGATCGAGCGGGTCTCGCGGATAACGGTTACCTTGATCTGTCCGGGATAGGTGAGATCCGCCTCTACCTTCTTGGCGATGTCGCGTGACAACCATACCGCCTGGTCGTCGCTGACGCGCTTGCAGTCGACGATCACACGCACCTCACGACCGGCCTGGATGGCGTAGGTCTTCTGTACTCCCTTGAAGCCCCCGGCGAGCTCCTCCAGCTTCTCGAGCCGCTTGACGTAGGTCTCGAGGATCTCGCGCCGGGCTCCCGGGCGCGCCGCCGACAGGGCGTCGGACGCCGTCACCAGCACCGCCTCGACGGTCTCGGGATCGTAGTCGCCATGGTGGCAGGCCATGGCGTGAACCACCTCTTCGCTCTCGCCGTACTTGCGCAGAAGATCGACGCCGATGTGCAGGTGGCCGCCCTCCATCTCCCGATCCACCGCCTTGCCGATGTCGTGGAAAAGACCCGCGCGCTTGGCCACCGCGACGTCCACTTTGAGCTCGGCGGCCATGGTGCCGGCCAGAAACGCCACCTCTTTGGAGTGCTGCAGGATGTTCTGGCCATAGGACGTGCGGTAGCGCAACCGGCCGAGCAGCTTGACCAGCTCCTTGTGCACGTTGGGGAGATTGAGCTCGAGCAGCGCCGCTTCGCCCTCCTGGCGGATCTTGTCGTCGAACTCGGCGCGAACCTTGTCGACCACCTCCTCGATACGCGCCGGGTGGATGCGTCCGTCGGCGATCAGGCGCTCGAGTGAGGTGCGCGCAATCTCGCGGCGCAGCGGGTCGAAGCCGGACAGGATCACCGCCTCCGGTGTGTCGTCGACGATCAGATCGACGCCGGTCAGCGCTTCCAGGGCGCGGATATTGCGACCTTCGCGCCCGATGATGCGACCCTTCATCTCGTCATTGGGCAGCACGACCACCGAGACGGTGGTTTCGGCGACGTAGTCCGAGGCCGAGCGCTGCACCGCCATGCCGACGATCCGCTGCGCCTCGCGCGACGCCTGCTCACGCGCCTCGTCTTCGACCCGCTTGACCATGTGGGCCGCCTCCATGCGTGCCTCGTCAGCCAGGGAGCGGACCAGCTCCTCCTTGGCCTGCTGAGCGGTGAGGCCGGCAATGCTCTCGAGCTTGGCTCGCTCGGACTCGATCAGCCCGGCGAGCTCGACCTCGCGCGTCTCGAGGTTCTGCTCGCGGTCGGCGGCGGCCTTCTCGCGCGTTCCGACGTCGCGCTCCCGCTGGCGCTGCTCTTCGAACCGTTTCTCGAGGTGGTCTTCTTTCTGGGTCAGGCGGCGCTCCAGCGCCTCGATCTCGTCGCGCCGCTTGCGCGAGGCCTTCTCGAGCTCGTTGCGCGCCGCCAGCAGCTTCTCTTTCGCGGCCACCTCGGCCTCGCGCAGCTTGGCCCCCTTCTCGCGCTCCGCCTCCTCGAGGATCTTGGCCGCCTGCCGGCGGGCCTGAGCGCTGGTCCTCCTGGCCGCGCGCCGCACCCAGAGCCACCAACCGGTGACCAGGGCCAACGCCGCGAGGAAGACCGCGACAGCCAGAATCTCTGTATTCACCTGACACCTCCTGAGCGGAGGAACAGGCGGAAACCGGGGCCTTTCCCTAGCGGGAAAGAGAGAAGATCAGCACCCCCCGTGAGGCCGTGTGGACCAGACCGTTAGAACCTGGCTCTTACCAGGTGGGTGTCCGCTCCACGAGCCTTCAGCGTCCCCGTGCATGCGGGGCTGGCTCCGGCCACGCGGGTAAAAGACTCCCGAGGTCTTGCTGTTGGTTCTACACACATTGGACCCATCACGCACCACACAGGGGATGCTGGTTCTGTCTTCTCTTGCGAAACTGACACGCCGCGAAGGCGACCCTAGAGAACTCCCTCGAGCCGCTCGGCCAGGCGCGTCACCTTGTCCTGAATCTCGACCCGTTCCCCTTCCTGTTGCTTCCGGCACTGCAGTAGCTCATCTGCGATATTCAGCGCCGCCAGGATCGCGATCTTGGCCGTGTCCACCGTCGAGACCTGCTGCGCGATCTCGCGCATCTTGCCGTCGACTTGACTAGCCAGCTCCTGGAGGAGCTCCGGATCCTTGTCGCCGCGCACGTGGTAGCTCGAGCCGAAGATCTCGACGTCGGTCGTTGTCGTGGTCTTGGCCATCAACTCTCCTCGCACGCGTCTCCAGGGTCCTCAAGCCAATATAGCACAGGGGGATAGCGGCCGTCGGCCGCCGCCTCCGGGGCCATCGGAGGAGCTAGACCAGCTCTTCGAGGTTGCCGGCCAGCTGGGTCAGGCGCTTCTGGACGACCTCGCGCTCCTTGCGCCAGGCGGCCTTGCCGGCGCCCTTGGGGTCGTCGCCGCCGAGCTTCTGGATCTTCGCCTTGAGCGAGCTGTTCTCCCGCTTGAGCTTCTCGATCGTCTTGGCCGCCGTTTCGACCTGGCTTTCGAGGTCTTTGAGCAAGTCGTCCATAGCCGCATTCTACCCACGGCGGCGCTACTCGCGCAGCCGGCCGCCTGTCGCCCGTTCCACCGCCGCCACCACCGTCCGGCGAACTCCCGCCACCTCGGCATCGGTCAGCGTGCGGTCTTCCGCCTGGTAGGTGAGACGGTACGCCAGGCTCTTGCGGCCGGCGCCGAGCTGCTCGCCGCGGAAGAGGTCGAACAGCTCGATTTCCCGCAGCAGATCGCCGCCGGCGACGGTGATGAGCTGCTCGACCGCTGCCGCGGCAACCTCCTCGCCGACCTCGAAGGCCAGATCCTCGACCACCGGTGGGAAGGCGGAGACGGCAACGGCGGCGAAGCGCTGCGGGATCGCCTCGAGCAGCCGGTCGAGATCCAATTCGGCCGCCAGCACGGCGGCGAACGGAAACCCGTAGCCGCTCCGCACCGCCGGCTCCAACTCGCCCAGGGCGCCGATCGGCGTGCCCGCCAGCTCCAGCCGCGCCGCACGACCGGGATGCAGGCCGGGATGGTCGCCGGCCGCCGCGGTGAGCGGCGGCAGCTGAAGATCGGCCGCGAAAGCCTCGACCACGCCCTTGAGGTCGAACAGGTCGTAGGACGGCGGCTCCTGCCGGTCCCAGCTCGCCGCCTCGCGCCCCCCGGCCAGCAGGATCGCCAGTCGGCGCGGCTCGCGTGGCAACGGCTCGCCGTCGGCCGGCAGAAAGACCGGACCGATCTCGAAGAGCGCCAACGAGTCGCGCTGGCGGGCGTTGGCGGCGGCCACCTCGAGCACGCCAGGCAGCAGCTCGTGCCGCATCACCCGCCGATCGGCGCTGATCGGGTTGCGCAGCTCGACGTAGCGGCGCTCATCGGGGGGCGCGCCCGGCCGTCGCGCCCGCGCCTCGCGCTCCGGCGTGGTCAAGCGGTAGGTGACCACTTCCTGCAGCCCGAGCCGCGCCAGCAGGTCGCGCGCCCGCTCCTCGAGCTCGACCTCCGGGTTGGCCCGCTGCGGCGGGATGGTGTCGCTGATCTGGGTCTCCGGGATGCGCTCGTAGCCCCAGATGCGGGCGATCTCCTCGATCAGATCGGCCACGCCAATGGTGCCTTCGCCGATGTCCAGGCGGTGGTCCGGAACCGTAACCTGCAACAGATCGCCGGCGGACTCGACGCCGAACTCCAGGGCCTCGAGGATACGGACCGCCTCGGCGGCTGCTATGGGCACGCCCAACGCGCGCTCTACCTCGGCCGCCGGCAGCTCCACCACGGTGCGCGGCAACGGCCTGGCGCGGGCGTCGACCATGCCCTCGGCCACGACGCCGCCGGCCAGACGCCGCATCAGCTCGATCGCCCGCCGATTGGCGCGTCCGGCCAGCGCCGGGTGCACACCGCGGCTGAAACGGTAACCCGCCTCCGACGAGAGCTGCTGCGACAGAGTCGTGCGACGGATGTTGTAGAGATCCCAGGCCGCCGCTTCGAGCAGCACGTTGGTCGTACCGTCGGAGACCTCGGACTCCTGGCCGCCCATGATGCCGCCGAGCGACAGAGCGCCGGCCGTGTCGGCCACCAGGACGGTAAAATCGTCGAGCTCGCGGTCGACGTCGTCCAGGGTCTTCAGCTTCTCGCCGGGCTCGGGCCGCCGGGTGATGATCGTCGGCGCCACCGCACCCGAACGCCCGGCGCGCTCGACCAGCACGTCGTAGTCGAAAGCGTGCAGCGGTTGGCCCATCTCGAGCATCACGTAGTTGGTGACGTCGACGACGTTGCTGATCGGCCGCTGGCCGGCCAGCAGCAGCCGCTGCTGCAGCCAGTAGGGCGACGGTCCGGTGGTCGCGCCCTCGAGCAGCATGGCGGTGAAGCGAGGGTTGAGCTGCGGGTCGCGGATGTCGATCTCGAGCCGGCCGTCCAGCGCCGGGCCCGCGGCCTCGACCTCGATCGACGGCGGCCGCAGCTCGGCGCCGGTCAGCGCGGCGATCTCGCGCGCCACCCCCAGGATGCTGGCGTTGCGGACCATGTTGGGGGTGATGTCGAGGTCCAACACCATATCGCCGGCGTAGTCGGCCAGCGGCGTGCCGGCGGGCGGCGCGTCGGCGTCGAGCACGATGACTCCTTCGTGCCGGTCGGAGATACCGAGCTCCTTCTCGGAGCAGATCATCGCCCGCGACTCGACACCGCGGATCTTCGCCTTCGCCAGGCGACGCGGCGTGGGCTCTTTCTGGGCGGAATCGAGCAGCAGCGCACCCTCACGAGCGACCGCCACCTTGAGCGGCACCGGCAGCGGCCCCTGGCCCTTGTAGGCCGCCAGGTTCGGCGCACCGGTCACCGTCACTTCGACGCCGGCGCCGTGATCGACCTCGGCCAGCACCAGCCGGTCGGCGCGCGGATGGGGCTCGACCTCGAGGAGATCGCCGACGACCACCAACTCTGGATCCCAGGCGAAACCGGTCACCTTGCACTCGGGCCGCTCGCCATCCCCGGGCAGGGGCAGGCCGACGAACTCGAGGCCCTCGACCTCCAGCCCGGCAAACGTGAGCTGGCGCGCCAGCTCCGCCGGCGACAGTTCGACATCGACGAAGTCGCGCACCCAGCCCAGCGGCACCCTCATCGCCGAAAGCTCCGACCCACCTCGGTGATTGCGGCCTGGGGCACCATCAAAACTGCTCCAAGAAGCGCATGTCATTGCCCCAGAACAGCCGAATGTCCTGGATCTCGTGGCGCAGCATGGCGATGCGCTCGGGCCCCATGCCAAAGGCGAAGCCCGAGTAGCGGCCCGGGTCGTAGCCGCCGTTCTCGAGCACCACCGGGTGGACCATGCCGCAGCCCAGGATCTCGAGCCAGCCGGCTCGCTTGCAGACCCGGCAGCCGTCGCCGCCACACAGAAAGCACTCGATGTCCATCTCGGCGCTGGGCTCGGTGAACGGGAAGTGCGAGCAGCGGAACCGCGTGCGGGTGTCGGGCCCGAACATGCGGCGCGCGAAGTCGGTCAGGGTTCCCTTGAGATCGGACATCCGGATACCGGGCCCCACCGCCAGCCCTTCGACCTGGTTGAACTGGATCTCGGAACGGGCGGTGATCTGCTCGTAGCGGTAGCACATGCCGGGCAGGATCACCCGGATCGGCTCCGGGCAACGCTCGCGCATGACGTGGATCTGCCCGGGCGAAGTGTGGGTGCGCAGGATGACGTCGGGCTCGGTGGTGAAGAACGTGTCCTGCATCTCCCGCGCCGGGTGGAAGGGCGGGAAGTTGAGCAGCTGGAAGTTGTACTCGTCGGTCTCGACGTCGCGCGAGCGGTAGACCTGGAAGCCCATCTCCGCCCAGACGGCGGCGATCCGGCGCAGGATGAGTGTGGAGACGTGCAGCCGCCCGCGCCTCGGCAATCGGCCGGGCAACGTGACGTCCAGCGCCTCGGCCCCCAGGCTGGCTTCGTGGGCGGCGCGCTCGAGCGCCGCCCGGCGCTCGTCGAACGCCGCCTGCAGCCGCCGCTGGGCCAGGTTGGCCTCGCGGCCGGCTTGCGGCCGCTCGGTGGCGTCGAGCGCTCCGAGACCGCCCAGCAGGGTCTTTATCGGGCTCTTCTTGCCCAGATGACGGCTGCGCCAGGCGGCAAGCTCCGCCTCGGCGTCAACTGCGGCCAGCTCTGCCAGTGCATCCGCTGCCGCCCGCTTCAGCTGGTCGAGCATCTCAGGACCCCATCGCCCGGGCTAAGCCTCGGTCGGCGGCAAGCCGCACGGCCGGCATTTCGATCGCTAGCCTGCCCTTCTCACCGGCCTCGTAGCGAAAAGCCGCAGCTGTCTGCAGATGCAAGGCTTGGCGACCGAGGTAACCTCAGGCGTACTCGAAGTACGCCGAGGATGGCCGACCGAGCAAAACGCTGCAGATGCGGGCAGATGCGGCATTGCAGTAGAGGATCGGTGAGACGGGCAGGCTAGGCCGGCTCGGCGGCAGCCTCGGCTTCGACCGGCTCCGCAGCCGTCTCGGTCTCGACCGCTTCTGCCTCGGCCTTGGGCCGTGCCTTGGCCTTGGGCTGTGCCTTGGCCCTGGGCTGTGCCTTGGCCTTGGGCTCCGCCTCGGCCTTCGGCTTCGCCTGGGCAGGTTTCGCCACGGCCTCGGCCCCAGAGGACTCGAGGGCCGCCTGCGCGACCTTGGCCAACTCGGCGAACCCCTCGGGCTCGCGGGCCGCCAGGTCGGCCAGCATCTTGCGGTTCAGCTCGCAACCGGCCTTTTGCAGACCGTGCATGAACCGGTTGTAGGACAACCCGTTCAGTCGCGCCCCGGCGTTGATGCGCACGATCCACAGCCGCCGGAAGTCGCGCTTGCGATTCCGCCGGTCGCGGTAGGCGAACTGCATCGACCGCTCGACCGCCTCTTTGGCGACCCGGAAGTTTCTCGACTTGCCGCCGTAGAAACCCTTGGCTTGTTTGAGGATCTTCTTGCGCCGCTTGGTGCGCTTGGTGCCTCTCTTGACTCGCATCGTGAACCTCGTTCGGCTCCCGCGGTCGGGAGCGGTAAGACCCGGAGAGATCTCCGGGCGGCAGCCCCGGTGGACAGGTTCGCTCCACCGGCAGCCGCGAAAAACTCAGTGACTGATCATCTGCTTGATCTTGAGGGCGACCTTGCCCGACACCTCGGAAGTCTTGCGCAGACGGCGCTTCCGCTTGGTGGTCTTCTTGGTCATGATGTGGTTGGCCATCGAGTTGCGGCGCAGTACCTTGCCGCCGGCGGTGACCTTGAAGCGCTTCGAGGCGCCACGATGGCTCTTCTGCTTGGGCATGACGAATACTCTCCTATGACGCCGCCTTTGCGCCGGCGCGGACCCGCGATTGTACACCAAGCCGGCCGCCGCGGCCAGCGGCGCGGCTCCTACCCCGGGTCGAGCGAGCCGAGCAGCTCGGCGAGGGCCCGACGCTTGCCGCGTCGCTCGTCCCGGCGGCGGCAAAGCACCGGCTCGGCGGCCCGATCGGTGCATTCCGCGGCGGCGAGATGGCAGCGCTCGCAGGTCAGGTTGACCTCGACCCGCGGAATCTCGGGGTCGTCCCAGAAGCGCACCCGACGTCGGAAGTCGTCGTCGAGCAGGAAGCCGACCGAGACGCAGGAGTGGCTGCCGGTCGACAGCACCAGCGGCCGCGCCATCGACATGACGAAGAACTCGGCCTGCTGGTCCAGGAACAGGGACCGCTGCACGCTCAGCAGCGGCTTCTCGGGATCGCCACCGCCGCCGGCCGCCATCAGCCTCCCGAGCAGCCCGAACGCCGGCCAGCGGCGGCAGTAGTGCTCGCCCAGGCTGATGCCGCGCGGCACCGGCACGCGGGACATGTTGAACACTTTCGTCAGCCGCACCGGGTCGCCTCCGGCCGTTCGGGTCAGACGCAGGAAGAAGATCTCGCGCAGGCCAAACCGCTGCGGCACCAGCTCGGTGAGCCGGTAGAAGAGCATCTCGGGGGTCGCCCCGTGGCGCCGCAGCAACCCCCGCCAGGCCCGCTCCTGCCAGCGCGGGGCGGCGAACAGGCGCTCGAGATCGCGGCTCAGGCCGTCGGCCTCGATCAGCAGGGCGCCGGCGAAGTAGGAGGCCTTGAAGTTGTTCAGCAGCTGCTCGAAAGAGTCGGCCTCCAGCCACGACGAGGTCACGGCGCGAGCGCCCAGTCCGAGCTGGCGGTAGCCGATCTCGCGCGCCAGGACAAACGCCTTCTGACGCGGCAGCAGCCGGCCGTTGACCAGCAGCCGCGGCCGCGCTCCGTCGACGAACACCGAACGCAGCCCGCCCAGCCGCGGATGATCCGTCAGGGTCTTCAGCTCGACCTCGTAGCCCCACTCCTCGGTCAGCGTCCTGGCCAGCACCGATGGCGCCAACGGACCCGATTGGCGCCAGCTCCGGGACCGCCGAAAGGCTGCGGCCTCATCCTCCAGATCGGCGAAGTAGTTGGCGTGGAGCTGCTGGTAGGAGCGCAACGCGGCCAGCAGAAACTGCTCGACCTGAACATCGTAGGCGCGACCGATCTCGAGAAAAGCGCGGATCAGCGCTCCGACCTTGCCCGGGTCGTCGGCCAGCAGGGCGAACAGACCCTCGGGCTCGATTCCGAACAGCTCGAACGGGAACTCCTGCAGGAGACTGGAGCTGAGCGCCTCCTTGAGCGGCACCAGATCCTCGTTCACCCGCAGCGAAACGAGGTCGTCGAAGGACAGCTCCAGGGCGTCGGCCAGCAGCAGAAGCTTGTCTGGCTTGGGATATTTGCGGCCGGTCTCGATCTCGCTCAGATAGGAGATCGACAGGCCGGTGCGCCCCGCCAGTTGGCGCAAGGTCAACCCCATCTCCTGGCGCCTGCCGCGCAGCTTGAGCCCGAGGATGAAGCGCAGGTTCTCGGCGGTCGTGGACATCTCGGATGCTGGCGTGGTTTCGCTACAAGCGAACTCTAGCAGAATTGCTCCGTGCCTCCAGACATAGCGAAACTTCGCTTGACTCAGAAATCCGCCAGCTTTAGGCTAACCCGTAAGCGGACCGGGGTTCCGCGAAGAAGGGGATCAGGCGATGAAATCAGCACGCGAGGAAACCGTTGCCTCCCACGCCGCAGAGCCGGCGGCCGATCCGGGCCCTCCGTGGCGCCCGCTCGCCGATGGCGTGGAGATCTGGACCGGCGCCTGGACGCCGACGGCCCGTCAGCTCTTCAAAGCGCCGGCACTGGAGCTCCTGGCCTCACTGCATCGTCGGCTCGACGGCCAGCGGCGCGAGCTGCTGGCTGCGCGCGCCCGCCGGCAGAGCGATTACGACCTCGGCGCGCTGCCCGCCTACCTCGACGGGCCGGTGAGCGACCGGGCTCTCGGCGACTGGTCGATCGCGCCGCTGCCGGCCGACCTTCTGGAGCGCCGGGTCGAGATCACCGGTCCGATCAACGACACGAAGATGGTAATCAACATGCTCAGCCGCAACGCCGACGGCGATCGTGCCGACGCGGCCATGCTCGACTTCGAGGACTCGATGATGCCGTCGTGGGCCAACGTCACCCGCGGCCTCGTCAACCTGTGCGGCGCCGCCGACGGCAGTCTGAGCTTCGTCAAGCCGGCGGCGGACGGCCAGCCGGAGAAGATCTACGCTCTCGACCCCCACGACATGCCGCTGCTGATGGTGCGCTGCCGCGGTCTGCACCTCGAGGAGTCGAACCTGCGAGTCGATGGCGAGCCCCTCGCCGCGGGCATCCTGGACCTCGCCATGAGCGCTTCGCTGACCGCAGCCGAGCTCTTGGACCGCGGCAAGACGCCCAAGTACTACGTGCCCAAGTGCGAGCACCACCTCGAGGCCCGCTGGTGGAACGAGCTCTTTCGCGGCATCGAAGAGGCCCTGGGGCTGCCCTGGGGGGCGCTGCGCGCCACCTTCCTCATCGAGACCCTGCCGGCCGCGATGCAGATGGAGGAGATCCTCTACGAGCTGCGCGAGCGCGCCGCCGGCCTCAACGTCGGCCGCTGGGACAAGATCTTCAGTGACATCAAGGTGCTCAAGGAGCATCCGGATCGGGTGCTCGCCGACCGCGCGACGATCTCGCTCACCCGGCCGTGGATGAAGGCCTACGCCGAGAGTCTGATCCGCATCTGCCACAGCCATGGAGCCTTCGCAATGGGCGGCATGGCCGCCTTCACTCCCGGCGCCAGCCCCGAACGGCGGCAGGAGCAGACCGCCAAGGTGGTCGAAGACAAGCGGTTCGAGGCCGCCCTGGGACATGACGGCTGTTGGGTCTCGCACCCCTACTTCATCAGCCCGGCGCTGGCCGCCTTCGAGCGCCGCAACCAGCTCGACGTGATTCCCGAGCTGCCCCAACGTCCCGATCTGCTGCCGCAGGGCACCGGTCCCCGAACGCTCGCCGGCCTGCGCACCAACGTCCGAGTCGGCATCGCCTACATGAGGGGCTGGAACGAGGAGATCGGCTGCGTGGCCTGGGACGATCTGATGGAGGATCTGGCGACGCTCGAGATCTCACGCGCCCAGACCTGGCAGTGGCTGCGCCACGGCATCGTTCTGGACGGCGGCGAGAGGGTGACGCGCGAGCTGGTGGCGAAGATCTTCGACGAGGAGTTGGCCAAGATCGCCGCCGAGCTCCGCGCTGACTCGCAGCACGAGGCCGCGGCGGCGCGCCAGATCGCCGCCTTCGCCCGCGCCCAGGCCGATGCGCGCGACCTGTTCACCGAAGAGAAGTTTCGACCGTTTCTCGCCACGCGATCCGCGCTGGCGCCGAGCACCAACTGAGAAAGAGGAGAGAGCAAGATGGCCGATACGGAGGCAGCGCGACTGGCAAGCGATTGGCAGGACGACCCCCGCTGGCAGGGTATCGAGCGGCCCTACAGCGCCACCGACGTCGTTCGCCTGCGGGGCTCGTTCGTCATCGAGCACACCCTGGCGCGGCGCGGCGCCGAGAGGCTGTGGCGCTCGCTGCATGAAGACAGCCTGGTCAACGCCCTGGGCGCGCTGACCGGCAACCAGGCCATGCAACAGGTCAAGGCCGGCCTGCGGGCGATCTACGTCTCGGGCTGGCAGGTGGCGGCCGACGCCAACGAGGCCGGCGAGATGTACCCCGACCAGTCGCTCTACCCGGCGGATTCGGTGCCGGCGCTGGTGCGGCGCATCAACAAGACGCTGCTGCGCGCCGACCAGATCCACCACTCCGAGGGCGACGACTCCAACGACTGGCTGCAACCGATCGTCGCCGACGCCGAGGCCGGCTTCGGCGGCGTGCTCAACGCCTTCGAGCTGATGAAGGCGATGATCGAGGCCGGCGCCGCCGGCGTGCACTTCGAGGACCAGCTCTCCTCGGCCAAGAAGTGCGGCCACATGGGCGGCAAGGTCCTGGTGCACACTTCCCACGCCATCGAGAAGCTCGTCGCCGCCCGGTTGGCGGCCGACATCTGCGGCATCCCGACGCTGATCATCGCCCGCACCGACGCCAACGCGGCCGGGCTGCTGACCTCGGACGACGACGAGCGCGACCACCCGTTCATCATGGAGGGCGAGCGCACCATCGAGGGCTTCTTCCGCGTCCGCGCTGGCCTCGACCAGGCCATTGCCCGCGGTCTCGCCTACGCTCCGTACTGCGACCTGATCTGGTGCGAGACCGCCCATCCGGACATCGACGAAGCGCGCCGCTTCGCCGAGGCGATCCATGCCCAGTACCCGGGCAAGCTGCTGGCCTACAACTGCTCACCGTCGTTCAACTGGAGGCGCAACCTGGACGAGTCGACCATCGCCGGCTTCCAGCGCGAACTGGCCGCTCTGGGCTACAAGTTCCAGTTCATCACCCTGGCCGGCTTTCACTCGCTCAACTACACGATGTTCAACCTGGCGCGCGGCTACCGCGAACGCCAGATGGCCGCCTACGTCGAGCTGCAGGAGGCCGAGTTCGCCGCCGAGGCGGTCGGCTACACCGCCGCCCGCCACCAGCGCGAGGTGGGCGCCGGCTACTTCGACCAGGTCACCCAGCTGATCACCCAGAGCGAGGAGCTGTCGGCAGTGCACGGCTCGACGGAGGAGGAGCTCAGCGGTGTCGTAGTCGCCCTTGTCCTGCATCAGAAG
>CALZJC010000023.1 GCA_945787525.1 Thermoanaerobaculia bacterium
CGAGTCCTCAGGATCTGGGGGGTCTGGCGCTCCAACCGGTCGACGCCCGAGGTTCGCGAGGTACAGCAGAGGGTGGCGCCGAAACTGGCGCAGTACCGCTCCAAGATCACCCAGAACCAGAAGCTCTTCGAGCGCCGGCTCGAGATCGGCGATGTTCATCTGGTCGAACGCCGGCACGCCGCCGTAGGGGCCGGTCCATTCGGCAAGCAGTATGTTGTCGCTCGGCTTCGGCTCGGCCGCCATCACAGGCTCGGCCTGCATTGCCGACTCGGAGCTCGGAGCGGCCGTTGCGGGCTCCGGGGCGTCTACGGGTTGGGCTGTGTCCATGGTGTTCCCCGCGCAGGCCGCGACGAGAAGCGCCGCCGCGATGCCGGTTGCATTCCGGATTCTCCGAAGATGATGGCGCATTGTCTGGCTCCTCCAAAGACGGCCAGCCTAGCAGGCCGGCGAGGGCGGATTCGATGCCCAAACGGGTAGGACGGCGCCGTCGTACTGGCTCAGAAAGCTCTCAGGGTGTCGGGAGGCTGGCCCCGGGCCACGCCGTCGCCACTGCGAGCCGCCGCCGTCGTGGGCGATGTGGTGGTATGGGGATCTACAATCTGACGACCGCGCCGGGAGATCGACATTGAGCGAGCCAGCAAGGCGGATCGCCACCTACGAGCAGGACCCCTACCTGACCCGGCTCGACGTCGAGGTCGTCTTCGTCGGCGAGATCGACGGCCGGCCCTACGCGGTGCTCGACGACACCCTGCTGTACCCGGAGGGTGGCGGGCAGCCCGCCGACCGTGGACGTCTCGGTGCGGTGGCCGTGCTGGACGTGCAGCAGGAGCAGGGCGAGATCCGCCACTTCCTCGAGGCCCCGCTCGAGCCCGGCGCCGCCGTGCTCGAGCTCGACTGGCCGCGGCGCTACGACCACATGCAGCAGCACACCGCCCAGCATCTGCTCTCGGCCCTGGCCCTGGCGCGGTTCGGCTGGGCGACGCGGTCGTTCCACCTCGGGCCGCAGACCAGCGATATCGAGCTCGATGCCGCGGCGCTTTCCGACGATCAGCTCACCGCCCTCGAGGACGCGGCCCTGGCGGAGATCGTGGCCGGCCGCCCGATCACCACCCGGCGGGTCTCGCCGGAGCTGTACGCCAAGCTCGACGTCCGCAGTCGTGGCCTGCCGGCGGGCCACTCCGGCGACGTCCGCCTGGTCGAGATCCAGGGCATCGATCTCAACACCTGCGGCGGCACTCATCTGGGAACGACCGGCGAGATCGAGGCGGTCAAGCTGCTGCGCGCCGAGAAGCTGCGCGGCGGCTCCCGCGTCCACTGGGTCGCCGGCCGCAGGTTGCGGCGCCGCCTGGCCGGGCACGAGGCGCGCAACGCCGAGATGCGCCGCCTGTTCGACAGCGACGACGCGAGCCTGGTCGAGATCGCCGGCCTGAAGCTGGAGCAGCTCGACGCCGGCCGGCGCCGGATCCGCCAACTCGAGGGCCGGCTGGCCGAAGCCCGGGTCGACGCCCTGGCGACGAGCGACGAGCCGCTGGTCAGCGCCCATTTCGACGATGCGGAAGGCGGTTTTCTGCGTCAGCTCGGCCGCGCCCTGCTCGAGCGCGCCCCGGCCAAGGCCTGTCTGCTGACCGCCAGCGGCACAAAGGGCTCCTTCTTCCTCGTCGCGACCGGTAGCGAGAGCTCGCTGGACGCGGGCCGGATCGGCCCGCGGGTCGCCGAGCTGCTGGACGGCAGAGGCGGCGGCGCGGGCGCGGTCTTCCAGGGCAAGGCGGGCTCGCTGGAGCGGCGGAGCGAAGCTGAAGCGTGGCTCCGCGGCGAGCTCACGAACGGCAAGCCCTGAAGCCGCGAGCACCGGCGGCCGCTCGCCGGCGCCTGCCGCCTGACTGCTACCATGCATCCGGACTCACGCCGCAGAAGGAGGCCCCCATGGCGCTCTACGCGTTCGACGGCACGTGGAACAAGGACAAGCCCGGCAGCGAGCGGGACACCAACATCCGGTGGTTCAGTTCCGCCTACGGCGAAGAAGCCTTTTACCAGGTCGGCGTCGGCAGCGGGCGCGGCAAGCTGGACAAGATCATTGGCGGCATCACCGGTAAAGGGGGCAGATCGCGGGTCAGGAAGGCGCGCCGGAAACTGGTCGCCAACTTCAATCGCGGCGACACCACCGTCGATATCATCGGCTTCAGCCGCGGCGCCGCCCTGGCTCTGCACTACGCCAACAAGATCGACCGGAAGGGCGTCGAGACCAGGTCGGGCGTGGTGTTCCCGAACATCCGCTTCCTCGGCCTGTGGGACACGGTCGCCGCGTTCGGCGCCCCCGACATCCCAGCCAACATCGGCTGGGACCTCGAGCTTCCCGACAACGTCGAAAACTGCTTCCACGCCCTGGCCCTCGACGAAATGCGGCACGCCTTCAAACCGGAACGGCTCGAGGCACAGGTAGCCGACATCAGCGACGAGGGCGTCCTGCGCGAATGCTGGTTCCGCGGCGTCCATTCCGACATAGGTGGCGGCAACAAGAACACCGGCCTTTCGAGCATCACGCTCGATTGGATGTTCGCCAAGGCCAGACAGACGAGGCTCAAGCTCGACCACTCCGTGGTCAAGAAAAACCGCGCTCGGATGAAGCCGGGGGCGGCGATCTCGAGGCAGAAGGAGGCGGTCGGCAGGGAGAGGTTCCGGGTGGCCCGGCCGGCCGACCTGGTCCACGAGAGTGTGCTCTTCCGGCCCGACACGCCCAGGCGCCGGCACAACAACCCGCCGGCGGGCGCCACCGTGGTGAGCAACAGCGGCAGAAGAGTGCGCGCCTTCAGACGCGCCTGACGGTCCCGGCGACGGTGATCCTGGCGGCTCGACGATCGGTGAGAATGGCAGGCTAGGCCGAAGCGCTGTTCGGGTCCTTGACCCGATCTTCGGCGGTCAGCCCGGAGACGACCTCGATGTTGATGCCGTCCGACAGGCCGGTCTCGACGGCGCGGCGCTCGAACTCCTGCGGCCCGCTCTCGAGCTCGACGTAGGCGCCCGCGTCGTCGAACTGCAGCCAGCTCTCCTGGATGGCCAGGGTCTCGTCGCGGCGGTCCAGGACGATGTCCGCGTTGGCGCTGTAGTTGGCGCGCACGAACACCCCCTCCTTGAGCTTGACCGCGGCGCGGATCTCGAACTGGATGGCGCCCTCCTCCTCGACGCCCTTGGGCGCGATGTACTCGAGCGCGGCGCGGAAGCTCTCGGTGTCGATGGCGCCGACGGTGAGCAGCAGCTCCATGCCCTCGCGCAGCTTGCCGACCTCGGACTCGTCCACCTGGCCCTCGAAGATCATGTCGGTCATATCGGCGACGGTGGCGATAGTGGTGCCGTCGTTGAAGGTGTTCGCCTCGATCACCGAGTCGCCCTCCTCGACCGGCACGTCGAGCACCATGCCGGCAGCGGTGGCGCGCACCAGGGTGTTGGTCGTGTACTTGGCCTTCTTGCGGGCGCCTTCGCGGATCAGCGTCAGGCTGTCCTCGGCGGCGGCGACCTCCTCGCGGGCCCGCTTCAGGTCGAGGTCGTAGATCTTGTACGCCGCCTCCGAGGTGACGCCCTCTTCGAACAGCTGGCGGTTGCGCCGATACTCGGTCTCCGCGTTCTCGAGGTTGATCTCGGCCTGGTTCACCCGGTTCTCGGCGTTCGACAGGCTGATCATGTCGGGCACGATCGAGACCTTGGCGATGAGATCGCCATCCTCGACGATCTGCCCCGGCTCGACGTAGATGTCGCGGACGATGCCCGACACCTGGGGTTTGATGTCGATCTCCCTGCGCGGCACGACCGCGCCGGTGGCGACGGTCTTCTTCACGATATCGGTGGTGAACGGCGCCTCGGTCTCCCAGAGCACGGGGGGCTCCTGCGACTTGGCCCAGAGGAACCAGAAGGTGCCGGCGAAGGCGGCGACCAGGACGACGGCGAGCAGGACCAACAGAGTCTTCTTGAGCATGGTGTTCTCTCTCTATACGGAGTGCAGGGCCTCTACCGGGCTGATGGCGATGGCGCGGCGGGCCGGGATGAGTCCGGCCAGGGCGCCGCAGACGATCAGCGTCACCAGAGCCGCGCCGGCGTTGCCCAGGCTGACGCTCGGGTTCTGGAACATCTGGGTATTGGCCCCGGCGCTGGCCAGCGCGACGCTCACACCCTCGACGAGGCCGATGCCCGCCAGCAGGCCAACGTAGCCCGCCAGGCCGGTCAGCACGATCGACTCCATGATGATCTGCAGCGTGATGCTCATCGGCGTGGCGCCGATGGCGCGCCGCAAACCGATCTCTTTGGTCCGCTCCCTGACCACGATCAGCATGATGTTGGAGACCCCGATGACGCCCGCCGTCAGGGTGCCGATCCCGACCAGCCAGACCAGCGTGCTGATGCCGCCGAACAGCCCCTGGATCTTGTTGAACTCGACCTCCTGGTTCCAGGAGCCGATCGCCCGCTCGTCGTCGGGGTGGATGCGATGCCGGCGGCGCAGGAGCGCCGCGACTTCATCCTCCACCTCTGAAGCCGGCACATCCGAGCGCGCGGTGATGGCGAACCAGCCGACCTCGTCGCCGTAGTTGAAGGCGCGCTGGAAGCTCGAGAACGGGGTGTAGATCTTCTCCGCCTCCTGCATCCCGAACTCGCCGGTGGCGAGGGGCTCGAAGACGCCCACCACCTTGAAGGTGACGCCATTGATGCGGATCGTCTCGCCGATCGCCTCCTCGTCCTCCTCGAACAGCACCTCGCGGACGCGGCCGCCGATGACCGCGACCTTGCGGCCCTCGTCCATGTCGATCTGGTTGACAAAGCGGCCCTCGGGGATCTTCATATAGTCGATCCGCCGTACCTCGGGGAAGACGCCCATCACCTGGAAGCCGCCCGACTTGATGCCGCGCACGACGCTGTTGCCACCACGAAAGCCGCGCAGCTGGTTCATCGGCGCAACGGTGTCGGCCTGCGGCACGTGCTGGCGGATCGCCGCGACATCGGCGTTGGTGAAGTCGAAGCTGCGCCCCGGCGGCAGGCCACGGTAGGCCTTGGTGGTGCGCTGGGTCCACATGTAGACCGCATTGGGCGCCGAGCCGGCGAAATCCGTGGTGATGCCGTTCTCGAGCCCCCGGCCCGAGCCCAGCAGGACCATCAGCATGAAGATGCCCCAGAAGACGCCGAAGGCGGTCAGCGCCGTGCGCAGCTTGTTCTTGGCCAGCGCGGCGTAGATCTCGCTCCAGTGGTCCAGATCCAGGAAGCTCATCTCATTCGTCCTTCAGCGCCTCGACGGGTTGCACCCGGGCGGCGCGCAGGGCCGGCACCAGGCCGGCGAGCGCCCCCGCGGTGATCAGCACCAGCGTGGCCGCGGCGGCGACCGGCAGATCGACGCCGGGGTTGACGAAGAAATCGGAGTCGGGCAGGCCGCGGGCCCCGAGCTCGACCAGGGCCACGCCGGCGACCAGGCCGAGGTAGCCGGAGATGGCGGTGATCAGCACCGCCTCCTGTAGCACCAGACCGAGAATCGAGCCGGGCGTGGCGCCCAGCGCTTTGCGCACACCGATCTCCTTGGTGCGCTCCTTGACCGCGATCATCATGATGTTGGAGACCCCTACCACCCCGGCCAGGATGGTGCCGATGCCGATGATCCAGACAAAGACGCGGATGCCGGCCATCAGATTGACGAACCGCTGCACCGTCTCGTTGATGTTCCTGATGAACACGGCGCGCTTGTCCTCGGGGTCGAAACGGTGGCGCGTCGCCAGGGCGGAGGTGATCTCGTCGGTCATCCGCTCGGTCTCCTCGAGCGGCAACGCGCCGGTCGTGAGCATGAACATACCGATCCGGTCGGCCCCGTTGAAGATGCGCTGCGAAGTGGAGATCGGCAGGTAGATCTTCTGCTCTTCGCCGATGCCGCCCGCGTCGCGAAACGTGCCCACCACCTTGAACGGAATGCCGTTGATCTCGATGTACTCGCCGATCGCCCGCCGCTCGCCGAACAGCGACTTCTGCACCTCGACGCCGATCGCCGCCACCTTGCGGAACTCGGCGACGTCGATCTGGTTCAAGAACCGTCCCTGGTCGACGATGGTCTTCTCCAGATGCTGGTGATCCGGGTGCACCGAGCGGATATCGAAGCTGCCGGTCTCCTTACCGTGGCTGACCGCCAGCGCGCCCCGCGGGTAGAAGCGGGCGGTGATGTGCTCGACACCGTCGATCTCGAGCCGGGTCGATTCGTAGTCGGCGTTGGTGAAGCGCAGGTCGCGACCCGCCTTCAAGCCCTTGTGGGGCAGCGACGTGGTGCCGCTGCGCACCCAGATCGAGTTCATCGCGTCGTCGCGGAACTGATACTCGATGCCGTTGGCCAGACCGTTGCCGCTGCCCAGCAGCACGACCAGCATCAGGATGCCCCAGGCCACCGCGAAGCCGGTGAGGAAGGTCCGCAGCTTGTTCTGGCGGATGCTGGAGAAGATCTCCTGCCAGTGGTCGAGATCAAACATCGGAGCTCGCGCCTGTCGCGGATTGGTCGGCCGGCGCTGCCGGCGGCGGCATCCCGTCGCGCTTTCGCCTGCCGCCGTTGGTGCGCTCCTCACCGATGACGCCGTCGAGCAGGTGGATGACGCGGTCGGTCATCTCCGAGATCTCGTGCTCGTGGGTAACGATGACCACCGTCGTGCCGGCCTCGTTGATCTCGTGCAGCAGCCCGATCACCTCACGCGACGTCTGGGAGTCCAGGGCGCCGGTGGGCTCGTCGGCCAGGATGACCCGCGGCTCGGTGATCAGCGCCCGGGCGATGGCGATGCGCTGCTGCTGGCCGCCGGACAGCTCGCCGGGCAGATGCTCGGACCACTCGGCCAGCCCGACCCTCTCCAGATACTGGCGGGCTACGGTGTTGCGCTTCTTGCGCCGCACCCCGCGGTAGAACAGCGGCAGAGCGACGTTCTCGAGCGCCGTCTTGAACGGGATCAGGTTGAACGACTGGAAGACGAAGCCCAGCAGCTGGTTGCGGAAGCGCGCCGCCCGCCGCTCGGTGAGGCCGTCGATCAGCTGGTCGCCGAGCCGGTAGGTACCGCTGTCGAAGCCGTCGAGGATGCCCAGGATGTTGAGCAGCGTCGACTTGCCCGAGCCCGACGGCCCCATGATGGAGACCATCTCGCCGGCCTCGATCTCCAGATCGATGCCCTTCAGCACATGCAGGCTGTTGCTGCCGACGGTATAGCTCTTGTTGATGTCCTGAAGTCGGAGCATGGACGTCCCCCCGCGAGGCGTGGCCTCGATCTATAAGAACGTTCGCAAGGGCCAGAAGGTTTAGATGCAGCTGCGCCAAGGCGCCGCCAGGACGAGCTGCGCGCTCGCCCGGACGGGTCACCACTCGGTTATCGCGGACCGAAGGCTATACTCGCGCGATGCCACTCTTCCTGATCGAGCGCACGTTTGCCGACCAGCTCCAGATGGACCGCGAAGGGGTCGTCGCTACGCAGGCGGTCAACGACGAGGTCGGCGTCGACTGGGTCTACTCGTTTCTGAGCGCTGACAAGAAGAAGACCTACTGCCTCTACGAAGCTCCCAGTGCCGAGGCGGTGCGCGAATCGGCGGAGCGCCTGGGCATCCCGGCCGACGTCATCATCGAGGTCAGCCAGATCCGGCCGCAGGAATACGCCTGAGACGCACCCGCCGGCTGGCCCGCGCGACGACTCGCCGACACCGATCCCAGGCCACGCGGCCGCGCGCTCCCGACTCAGGTGCCGGTCTCGGCAAGGCCGTTCCGAATGGCGTAGCCGGCCGCCTCGGTTCGATTCGTCGACCGCGTCTTCGCCAGGACGTTGCGCACGTGCTTGGCGACCGTGTTCAGGCTGATCGCCAGCTCGACCGCGATCTGCCGATTGCTACGGCCAGCGGCGAGGAGTCGCAGCACGTCGATCTCGCGTGGCGAGAGCTGATCCGCGAGCGGCGCCTGCTGTGGTGTGACACCGAGCTGGTCGAGCATCGCCGCGGCGCTCGCCTCGAGTCCCTTCATGCCGATCGTCGCCGCCGTCGCCAGCGCCTCGCGCAGCAGATCGGCCGCGCGATCCTCGTCCCCGGCGGCCGCACGATGCAGTAGAAACCTGGCATAGTCCTGCCGGGTCAGCGCGAGCCAGGGCACCGCCCCCAGCTTCTGGTTCATCTCGAGTCCGGCCGCGAAATGGCGCTCGGCCTCGCCAAACGCCCCGGCGGTTGCCGCCAGGGCTCCCAGGTATCTGCCGGTCGAGCCAAGGGAGGCGATGCCGCCTCCGGTGATCGCGCTGCCCCGCGTGGGGATGGTCAGCTCGAACAGGCGCTCGGCCCCCACCGGGTCGTCGATGGCGACGGCGACCTCCGACAGGTAGGCCAGACATATCATCCAGAGAACGTCGCGCGGCACGCCGAGAAAGCCGTTGGCCGCCAGCGGCTCGTAGACCGCCCGGGCCTGCTCGAGATCGCCGACGTCGGCGTAGATCACGGCGAGTCCCGGTCCCCAGATCGAGCCTCGCGAGCGGTCGCTGACGAAGTGCTCGACAACACCGGCGATCTCGTTCAAGCGTCCCTGCAGCCGGCGCAGGACGAACATCTGGAGACCGAAGATGCCGTCGACGTTGGGAAATCGAATCCGGTGGCCGGCCGAGCGGGCCTGCAGGATGTAGCGCTCGGCACTCTCGAATCGGCCTTCCATGCTGGCGAGATTCGCCCGGTGGAGCGGCTCGAGATAGGCGTAGATCGGTTGCCGCAGCCGAGCGGCACGCTGGCCGTAGCCATCCACCTCGGCCCGCAGCTTTTCGACCTGGCCAAGCGTCAGGAAGAGGGTCGCCCGATAGCCGTGCACGTCGACCAGGGCGGAGGTCTCCCCGAGCTGTTCGGACAACGTCAGCATCTCTTCGCTCGTCTCGAGCCACCCCGCGGCACCCGCGAAGCTGGGCTCGCTGAGCCCACGCAACGCCGCAAACCGGTCATCCACGTCGTCGGGGAGCTCGTCCAGACGGAGCGACTCGCTCATCGGCGCGCTCGCGTTGAAGGTCGGGATAGTGGCTCGGAATGCCATGTACAGGGCCTTCGGCTCGCCGAGCCGCCGGGCCATCGCCAGCGCCTCCTCGCTCAGCGCCGTTCCCTTTGCATCACCCCCCGACAGGAAATGCGCCGTGGCGAGCTCGCTGAGCAGCCGCACGCGAAGCGTGCTCTCCTCGTCGCCGATGGCGGCAAGAGCCTCCTCGAGAAGCCGCACGGCGGCGGCGCCGAACAGGCCGAACTGCGAGCCGAGAGCCGCCTCCGCCAGCTCTTCCGACCAGCCGTGCCGGCGCGCGTTGGCCGCCGCGCGCAAGAAAACCTCGAGGGCCTCGCGCAGCTCTCCGGCGCCCCGCCAGGCCTCGCCCAGCTCCAACAGCAGGCGGCAGCGACGATGCTCGTCGGCGGGCTCGATCAGCTCCATCGACTCGAGCGCCCGCTCGAAGAAGCGGGCCGACTCTTCGTAGGCGAAGACCTCCATCGCCTGTCGTCCGGCCCTCCTGTTGTAGTCCATCGCCTGCTCGGCCACGCCGGCCGGCGCCGCTTCGAAGAAGTGATAGGCGAGCAGCGGCAGATGGGCTTCCGGAGCCGCGCCGTAGACCTCCTCGAGGGCGACCGCGATACGCCGGTGCTCCTGGACCCGGCGGGTGGTCGAGAGCTCCTCGTACAGGGTCTCGCGGATCAGGGCGTGGGTGAACTGATAGCGCCCGACGGCGCCCGGCAGCTCCTGCAGCACGCCCGTGGCGACCGCCTCCTCGGCGGCGACCAGAAGGTCGCGCGGCGCCACGTCGGGCAGCAGGTGCTCGAGCTCAGCCAGTCCGAAAGCCCGCCCCACCACGGAGGCCACTCCCAGAACCTGGTTGCAGAGGTCGGAGAGCCGGTTGAGGCGTCGTCCTACCACTTCGCGCACACCCTCTGGAATGCTGAGGACTAGCTGGCGCTCGGGACTCGCTGGCGCCGCCACGGCGGCGGAGAACACACCCTCCTGCACCAGCAGTCGCGCGACCTCGGTCAGAAAGAACGGATTGCCTTCGGTCTGGGCGTGAACCGCCCTGCTCAGCCCGGGTGGTATCTCGGCCCCCGCCACCTGGGCCATGAAGCTGTAGGCCTCCTCGCGGCTCAGCCCCTTGAGCGGCACGCGCTCGAACAGGCCTTCGCGACCGAGCTCGCCGAGAGTGTCGGACAGGGGGTGCCGACGGGAGAGCTCGACATCGCGGTAGGTGCCGACAACCAGCAGACTGCTCTGCGCCAGCTCGTGCGCCAGGACCTCGAGCAGCCGCAGCGACGGCTTGTCCGCCCAGTGCAGATTGTCGAGAACGAGCATCAGCGGCCGCCGCGCCGCCGCGCGCCGCAGGAAGCGCGTCAGGGAGTCGAACAGACGGAACCGTGCCTGCTCGGGGTCTTCCAGAGCCGGCGCCGGTGGCAGGCCGGGAAGCTGATCGCGGATCTCCGGGACCAGATCCGCGATGTCGCTTGCGCCCACGCCCATCTCGGCGCCCAGCAGCCCGGCATCCACCTCTTCCAGATAGGCGCGCACGATCTGCACCCAGGGCCAGTAGGGCGGCGCGCGCCAACCCTCCAGGCTCCGCCCCCACAGTACGGTCGCCCCCCGTTCACCGGCCGCGGTCGCCAGGGCGTGGGCGGTGCGGGTCTTGCCGATTCCCGGCTCACCGGTCACCATGACCAGTCGCCCGCGGCCGTCGAGTGAGTCCTCGAGGGCACCGAGCAGACGCTCCAGCTCCCGCTTGCGACCGACGAACGGACCGCCGGAGCCGCTCTCGGGAGCCGGCGTGGAGGTCACCGCGCCGGGCGACCCAACAGCCCCCCCCCGGGCGACGGACGGAGCAGCGCCGGGGCTCGCCGGCTCGGCCTCGGTGACCTCGGCAACCCACAGGAACCCGCGGCCGTACACCGTACGGATGAACAGGGGATCGCTGGCCGAGTCCCCGAGGGCCTTACGCAGCTCCCGTATCGTGCGCGTCAGGGCCGACTCGGTGACGAACTCTCCCGGCCAGAGGGCGTCGAGGAGATCGGCCTTGCTGACGGTGCGGCCGCGGTTCTCGACCAGATAGGCCAGGACCTCCAGCACCCGTGGCTCGATGGTCACCCCTCTTCCGGCCCGGCGCAGCTCGTAGCGCTCCGGAGCCAGTTCGAACTCCGCAAACCGATAGATCACCGCCAGCAGTCTCCCACACCGTATCCTCACCGCGATGACCCGCATGGCCGCTCACCCATCCGGACCATTCCGGCCACCCGGTTTCCATCAGATTCGCATCAGGATCGTGCGGACGGTTTCCGACTATCGTGTCGGCTATCGAAGCTCAACGACATCCGACCTTCGAAGACCGGACCACGAGTTACACCGACAAGAGAAAGGAAGTCCAACATGACCCCACGCAAGAAGAGCAGCCTCGCCGCGGCCTGCGCACTGGCCGCGCTGCTGGTCGCCCCGGCGGCCATCGCCGACGATGCCTCGCTCCCCACCGACACCGGACAGTCGATCGATCTCGCCTTCGTCAATCACCTCGAGGCCGACCTGATCGAGCAGGACATCTTCGTCGAGCGCGAGCCGGGCTCGGGCGAGGTCTGGCGGATCACCAAGGGCTGGAACGACATGAACGCACCGATCTTCACGGCGGCGATCAAGGTGCCGCACGACCCCTTCAACATGGAGGCACTGGGCCCTCACCCCAAGGGAGCGCCCATGAACATGACGGTCGGAGACTGGCTGAAGGCGCGCGGCACCGGCCGCTACACCTGCAAAGACGCCGAGGGCGCCCTCGAGACCGAGTTCAGCGGTCTCGTTCCCAACGGCGTCTACACGATGTGGCACGCCTTCATCGCCCTGCCGCCGACGACACCGTTCTCCGGCACGCTCGACCTGCCCCTCGGGGCGCGTGACGGCTCGGACGCGGCGTTCGTCGCCGATGGCGATGGCAATGCCAGCTTCACCCGGCGCTTCCGGCCGTGCCTCGAGATGTCGGACGTTTGGACGACCGCCATGCTGGCGATCAACTGGCACAGCAACGGCAAGACCTACGGCGCCGATCCCGGCGAGTTCGGTCACAACGCGCACATCCCCCTTTTCCTGATGCTCCCTCCACGCGAGGGAATTCAGTAGACCGAGGCCACCCGGCGCCCGTCCCCAGCGCGGCGGGCGCCCTTCTCCCCACGATCCAAGGAGGCGCGACCATGAAGCTCAACTGCAGACATACGAAAAGAGACGTTGCGATCGTGACCCTCACGATTCTGGCCATGGTCTCGCCGGCCCTCGCGGAGACCGAAGCGGTCCACGGCGGGCTCCCGGCGCCGGTCACCGATGCCGACTTCTACGACAACGGCAGACCCTCTCGAGCCAAGGTCGAGCTCGGACGCGCCCTCTTCTTCGACAAGATGCTCTCCGGCAACCGCAATATCTCGTGCGCGACCTGCCACCATCCGCGACATGCCACGAGCGATGGCTTGCCACTACCCTTCGGCGAAGGCCCGGCCGGACTCGGCCCCGAGCGCCAGCCGGGTGAGGACCCCGCTGCGGCCGTCGCCGGGCGAGTGCCGCGCAACTCCCCGGCGCTTTTCAACCTCGGCGCCCGCGAGTTCACCCGCATGTTTCACGACGGACGGGTCGAGACCGATCCGCAGGGGTTCTATGAAGGTGGCTTCATCACGCCCGCCAGGTGGAAGCTCCCGACAGGCCTCGACAACGTGCTTGCCGCGCAGGCCATGTTCCCGGTCACCTCATTGGTCGAGATGGCCGGTCAGCGGGGTGAGAACGTCGTCGCCGAAGCGCAGTCGCTGAACAACGCGGCGGGTGCCGGTGGCGTCTGGGAGCTGATCTCCGAGAGGTTGCGAGCGATCCCGGAGTACGTGGATCTCTTCCGCCAGGCGTTTCCCGACGAGGTGCGGGACGCCGCGGACATCACGTTCGTCCGCGCCGCGAACGCCATCGCCGCCTTCGAGACCAAGGTCTTTCGCGCCGACGACAGCCCCTTCGACCGCTACCTGCGGGGCGACCGGGAAGCGATCTCGAAAGACGCGCGAGATGGCCTCGAGCTGTTCTACGGCAAGGCCGGCTGTGCCGACTGTCATAGCGGGAGCTTCCAGACCGACCACGAGTTCCACGCCATCGCCATGCCCCAGATCGGTCCCGGCAAGTCCGACGGCTGGAACGACGACTACTGGCAGACGACCGGCATCAAGGCCTTCCCCGAGGACTTTGGCCGGGCTCGCGTCACGACCCGGCCCGAGGACATGTACAAGTTCCGTACCCCGTCGCTCAGGAACGTGGCGCTCACCGGTCCCTGGGGCCACGACGGCGCGTATGACTCCCTGGAAGCGATCGTTCGCCATCACCTCGCTCCGGTGCCGGCGCTCGCCGCCTACGAGATGGCCGCTGACTACCTGAAACCACTCGAATCCGTGCTGGAGCTGACCGGCCGGGGCTCGAGCTTCCAGCAGAGCTGGCTCACAGACAACCGACTCGAAGGCTTCAACCAGCGCGACACCTGGGTGCAGAGGCATCCCGAGCTCCGCGGCCAGATCGCGGCAGCCAACGAGCTCGCCTCACGGCACCTATCGGACCGCGAGATCGACTGCCTGCTCGCCTTCCTCGACAGCCTCACCGATCCACGGGCGGCGGATCTCACCGCCGAGATTCCCACCCGGGTGCCCAGCGGTCTGCCGGTGGTCGACTAGACAGCCAGTAGCGTCTCGTGGTCCGGCATCACATCGGCCGGCCACGCGGCGCACTGGGGCCAAGTCGTGGATCAGGCGATCCTCGCCGGACCGCGTCATCGGTCCTCTGTGCCGCTCGGCGCGTTCGCCGACGCCCTCCTGATGTCATTGGACCGGGCGAACTCCCGGGTCGTCCGCAGCAGCAGATCGGCGCCCTCCTCGTCACCGCGGCCCCGGCGGATCATCGCCAGGTGGAAGTTGCTGCTCACCTCTCCGACCGCTTCGTCCACCGAGCGCTGGAAGGAGCCCTCCGCAGCCTCGGTCTCGCCCAGCCGCTCGTGAATGACGCCCATATGGTAGTAGGCCATCAGGTACTCCGGCGTCAGTGAGGCCGCCGCCTCGAAGTGCTCGAGCGCGCTGTTGAGCCTGCCGGCGTGAAACAGCGACAGCGCCAGACGGTAGTGGGCAGCTTTGTAGTCCGGGTCGATCTCGAGACAGCGGCGGAACGAGCCGATCGCCTGCGGCATGTTGCCGCGGTGATACCAGGCGACACCCAGGTCGTAGTGGCAGAGCACGAAGCTCGGCGCGCCTTCGATGGCCTTGCGGTAGCGCTCGATTGCCAGGTCGAGCGTCCCCTGGTGGAAGTAGAGGGCACCCAGCAGGTGGTTGGCGAGGACGTGGTCCGGATCGATCTCCAGCAGCCGCATCACCTCGCGCCGGGCCTTCTTGCAGTGACCTCGGCGCTCGTAGTCCCACGCCAGCGACAGGCGCTGGTCGACGAAGGCATCGCGCAAGAACATGCCGCATTCGGCGCAGAACTTGTCCTCGGCCTGTGCCAGCCGCCCGCAGCGCGTGCAACGCAGCGGCCGCTTGTCAGCGTCTGTCGTCATCTCTCGGCGCTCCTTTCCCCCCGGGGTTCACCTGGCTAGATCGCGGGAGCCGTGGGGTCGAGCTGGCGCTCGAGGCAGACCCGCCCGGCCGGCGCAAAGCCGTTGCGTTCGAAGAACGCCAGCAGATCGAAGTTGTTCCAGGGCACTTCGGTACGCACCCGTTGGATTCGGAGGGCGGCCAGGTTCAGCAGCAGTTGGCGCATCAGGGCCCTGCCGACTCGCTTGCCCCGGTACTCGGGCAGCACACCGACGGCGTCGATGGACGCGGACGGCTCGGCCAATCCGTACTCGCCGTAGAACAGGGTGGCGAGCACGAAGCCGACGGTGCGGTCGTCCAGCTCCGCGGCGAGCGATGCCTGGAAGTCCGCCTTCTGGACCGCGCGCTCGACCATCTGCTCGAAGTACGCCGGTCGCCGCCGGCCCGATTCGGTGGCGTCGATCTCGATCAGCGCATCGAGGTCGGAGAGCTTCAGCGAGCGGACGAGGACAGCGTCGGTTTCGAGGGTGCCGGGCTCGTCCGGCGTGAGTTCCGTCATGGCGCCTCCCTGTTGGCCGCCGCGGCGGCGCGGCGCTCGAGCACCCGATGACGAAATCCGCCCCACAGCGCCGCGCCGAGCGCCCCGGCGTAGATCGAGTCCGGGTGGGTGTGGATCGTCATGCCCAGGCCGTCCCCACCCGCCGACTCGCGCATGGCCTCGGCCAGGCCCGCATCTGCCGCCAGCCCGCCGGTGATCAGCACGTGCGCTTCCGCCGCGCCGATGGCGCGCAGCAGCTTGACGTAGCGGCCAGCCATCGATTGGTGGATTCCCTTCAGGATGTCCGCGGTCGCGATGCCGCGACTTACCATGTTGATGACGTCGGTCTCGGCGAGGACGGCGCAGATGCTGGACACCGCCTCGGGCGAGCGGGCGCTGCACGACAGCGTGCCGACCTCTTCGAGCGACACGCCCAGGTAGCGGGCCACGTTCTCCAGGAACTGACCCGAGCCCGACGCGCACTGGCTGGTCATCCGATAGCCGAGGACCTTGCTGCGCGAGTCGATGCGCATGGCGCGAGCGTGCAGGGCGCCGACGTCGAGCACCGCGCGCACGCGCGCATCGAGGAATACCGCGCCGCGCGCGTGGGTGGTCATGCCGTAGAAATGACCGCGCCGAAAATCGACCAGCTCCCCTTCGCCGGTGCTGGCGGCGTAGGCCACCTGGCCGGCCTCGATCCCGGCCTGCGACAGAGCCAGGGGATAGGCCTCGGCAATGACCTTGCGCAGGTCTCGGCGCCGGATGCGGTCGGTGCGCAGAGCCAGGACCTCTTCGCCGCCTTCGGTGGGCATTCTCACGACCGCCGTCTTGACCGCGCTCGACCCGACGTCGACGCCGACGGTGAACAGCTGGCCGTTGCCACTCATGCGGCCTTCTTCCTGGCGCCCAGGGCAAACCAGGCCGCACCCAGCGCCCCGGTGTAGATCGAGTCCGGCGAGATGTTGACGGTCCGCTCGCCGTAGTTCTCGTCCACCAGCTGCTCGAGCGCCGCCACCGCCGCCGGGTTGCGGGCTACCCCGCCGGTGAAGGTGAACTGCTCCTCGATACCGCCCGAGCGCGCCAGCAGTGACATCGCCCGCAACACGATCGCCCGGTGCAGGCCGGCCAGGATGTCCTCGCGCTTCTGACCGAGCGACAGCCGCTCGCGCAGCTCGGCGCCGGCGAACACCGTGCAGGTGCTGTTGATCTTCACGTGGCAGGTCGACTGCTGCGCCAGCGGG
>CALZJC010000024.1 GCA_945787525.1 Thermoanaerobaculia bacterium
TAGGCGGTCGAGATGCGGCCGGCCCGGCGGTCCTTGACGTTGCCGTCGGCATCGGAGCTGGCGAAGTTGCCCCGCGCGGCGAAGTCGTCGGCGGTCGGCTGGAGCCCGAGACCCAAGGCCTCGAGAACGCCCCGGCCGATGTCGGTTTCGGGTCGCGCCGGATCGAGGCCGAAGAGCGCCAGATGCCCCGGCCCGCTGCCGGGCGTGACGCCGCGGATGACCGGCACGATGCGGCCGAGAGCCCCGGTCTTCGCCAGCCGGTCGAGGTTGGGCGTGTGCGCCCGGTCGAGCGCCGTGGCGGGTTGCTCGGCGGTGCGCAGGTCGCCGACGCCATCGAGCACCAGCAGCACGATGCGGCTTGCCGCCGGCTGAGCGATTCGCTCGAGCAGCTCGAGGTGTGGGTCCATCTCAGGCGACCAGGTAGGCGCTGGCGCGGATCTGCAGGCGGGCTCGTGAATGAAAGCCACCGCCGACGATCTGGTAGCTGCTGCGAACCGAGAAGACGGGCAGCACGATCCAGCCGTCGAAGCTCGCCCCCGGGTCGTACGGCGGCACCACCGGCTCGATCTCCGCCAGCCGCGCCCAATGCCCGTCGGCGGTATCGAAGGCGCCCTGCAGCTCGACGTAGGCGCGGTCCGGGTCGACGGCGCGGCCGGTGGCGGGATGCCACAGCGAGATCAGGAACCTGACTTCGTCGTAGGCCTGCGTCTCGACCACCGGTGAGCCGCCGGCCAGCAAGGGGAAGGCGAAGCCGCCGGTGCTGTCGGTGGCGAAGATCTCCGGCGTCGGGTCGAAGACGACCTGCAGCGGTTCGGTCGGTCGGTGCGTCGCGCTCATGCCTCCGCCTCGCCGCGGGCCAACGCCAGGGCCCGGGCCATGCGGGCGCTGGCCTCTGCGCCGCCCGCGCCGATCAGCGGCTGGCCGATGCCGAAGGCGACTGCGCCGGCGGCGCGATAGGCGGCGATCTCCTCGACGCCGAAGCCGCCCCCGGCCAGCATCGGGATGTCTCCCAGGGGCTGTCGCACCGTTGCCAGATAGGCCGGCCCGCCCACCGGCGGCAGCGGGTAGACCTTGACGAGGTCGGCTCCCATGGCGCGCGCGGCGACGATCTCGGTGCAGGTGAGGGCGCCGACGACAAGGTAGCGATCGGCCGCCCTGGCCACCTCGGCGACTCCGGTCTCGGCGTTCGGCGAGACGATGAACTCGGCACCCGCCGCAACCGCGCTCGCGGCGCGCTCTTCGCCGGTCACCGTGCCCATGCCGATCCACGGCGGTCCGTCACCGCCGCGCTCGGCCAGCAGGTCGCGCACCAGATCGGTAGCCCCGGGAACCGTGAAGGTGATCTCGATGAGCTGGATGCCGCCCTCGATGAGGGTGGCGGCGATACGCGCGGCCTCTTCACGCGAGTCGGTTCGCACGACACCGACGACGGGGGCGCTGGCAATTGTGGCGGCGACGGCGGCGCGCAAGGTAGATCCCCGCGGAGCGGACGGTCAGTCTATCACCGCAAGGCGTGGCGCCCACGGCGGCAGATGCCGCGCAGGACCGTCACTTCGTGGCCGCTCAGCGCGGCCCGGGTCGCGAGCCGGCGCAGGTCGCGCAGCACGCTCTGGAAGGTATCGTCGCGAGCGAAGCCGATGTCGTGGAGCAACGGCTCGAGCTGTCCGAAGAGGCCTTCCACGTCACCGGCCGAGGCGATGGGCGGTGACGTCACCTGCGGCCGGGCCGGCGCCGTCCGCGCGGCCCACCACTCGTAGGCCAGGATGAGGACCGCCTGGCTCAGGTTGAGGGTCGGCTGGCGGGCGGCGGCGGGGATGGTCACCAGCGGGTCGCAGCGGGCCAGGTCGTCGCTGCTCAGCCCGGACCGTTCGCCGCCGAAGACCAGCGCCGCTCGCGTACCGGGCGGATCGGCGGCGAGCAACGCCGGCAGGTCGCGTGGCGTGACCGGCGGCCGGCTCAGCGTGCGGCCGCGGCTCGAGCTGGTGGCCACCAGGCGCTGGAACGGCGCCACCGCCTCGGCAAAGTCGGCGCAGGTGCGCCGGGCTTCGAGAATCGGTGCAGCGTCGACCGCGAAGGCGGTGGCCAGCCGCCCGAGATCGCACAGCGGGGCGACGAGGATCAGCTCGTCGAGCCCCATGTTGGCCATGGCGCGAGCCACCGCGCCGATATTGCCCTCCTCCTGCGGGCGCACGAGGATGACGGCTGGGGGCTGAGCGTCGGTTGTCATGAGCGCAATCTACCGGAAGACTGGTCGCCTCTAAGCTGGGGAGTTGGTTCGGTGTGCGCGAAGAGACCGGCAGGCAACTACAGCTGAGAAGCGGGGCCGTCAACGCGTAGAGGCCGGTCGGGAAGTGGACCGTCAACGCGTAGTGGCCGGCCGGCAAGAGGCGTCGAGGGGTGGGTCCGCCAGGGGACGGCTCGCGCTCTTTCGCATGCGCGGGGGGTGGCTCTCGCCTCCTTCACCGGCGCTCGGACCGGCATTGCCCTCGGACGGAGGGTGGTAGGCGCGCCGAGGGCCGCCCACCCAAAGTCGGAACAGCCCGAGGCGTCCAGAGGAGAACCCGCCCACATCTCCAAGCCGGCCGGCCCCTTTTGCATTGACGCTCCCGTGCGGACCGTCCGAAGCAAGACCTTCTCGAAACCGCCAACCCGGGCCGGCCAAGACGAGTTGAACTCTAGCCCCCGGCCGGCCGCCGGATCTCAGGAACGCCTAGCCGCCGCCGTACTTGATCGACTCGCCGAGCTGATCGAGCTTGAAGTTGGCCATGATCTGGTGCCCGTTGAAGTCGAGCACCCGGATGTCCTCCTCCTGGGCCAGGTCTTCGGCGACGTTCTCGTAGGAGTGCTCGTAGCGCCTGCGCACCGCCGCCAGATCGACCTGGTAGGCGATGAAGCTGCCGATCCCCTTGTAGCGCAGCTTCTCCAGCAGCCTCTCGTCGGTGAGCTCCGAGTAGGTCGACAGAACCAGGATGGGGCCGGTGCCGGTGAAGACGATGTAGGCGCGGGGCTCGAGAGCTGTGGCGGTGGTCATGGCCTCAACGTAATCCCGGGCGGGGTCCGTGTCAAGAAGGCGGACGCGGTAGATTGGTCCGGCGAAGCCCGCTGTGGAGGGCTTCGGCTGGTCATGATCGGGAAACTGAGAAAGCTCCTCGGCCTGCCCTGGCGCGACCGCCTGCTGCTGGCGGAGGCGTCGCTGTCGTTGGCCGTCGCCCGGCTGGCTGTCCGGCTGATGCCCTTCCGCTGGATCGCGCCCCGGCTGGGCGAGACGATGGCCGCCTCGCCGGAGGAGGACTCGGCCGATCCCGAGCTGCTGCGGCGGATAGGCTGGGCAGTCGGCGTCGCCGGTCACAATCTGCCGTGGACCAGCCGGTGCCTGGCCGAGGCGATCGCCGGCAAGGCGATGCTCAAGCGGCGCGGCGTGCCGAGCACTCTCTATCTCGGCCTGGCCAAAGACGGGCAGGCGGACCTCGAAGCCCACGCTTGGCTGCGCTGCGGCAGCCGGATACTGACCGGCGAGCGGGCCAGCGAGGGCTACACCGTGATCGCCAGCTTCGCGGAGCCCGGGCCCGAAGGCTGGAACCGACGTCAGGCCGACGTCAGGCGCGGTCGCCCAATGCCAGAAGATCGAAGCCGAGCTCGTTGAACAGGCGCCGCGTCAGCGGCAGGGGCAGTCCGACGACGTTCGAGTAGTTGCCCTCGATCCGCTCGACGAACAGTGCGCCGAGACCCTGGATTGCATAGGCGCCGGCCTTGTCGAGAGGCTCGCGGGTGGCGACGTAGTCGGCGATCTGGCCCGCGGTGAGAGGGGCGATCGTCACCCTGGTGGTCTCCACGGCAGCGGCCACGGCGGAGCTGTCGGCATCGCGCACGGCGACGCCGGTCAGCACCAGGTGGTCGCGGCCGGCGAGGCTGCCGAGCATCGCCGCGGCCTCGTCCGGCCCGGCCGGCTTGCCGAGAATCCGCCGGTCGAGGACCACCAGGGTGTCGGCGGCCAGGATCAGCTCGCCTGGTGCGGCGCCTGCTGCGGCCTTGGCGCGGGCCAGACGCAGGACGCAGGCGGCGGCCGGCTCGCCGTCGAGCGGCGTCTCGTCGACCTCGACGGGCCTCACCGGCGGCGTCAGACCGAGCGCCGCGAGCAGCTCGCGGCGCCGGGGCGACGCGGAAGCGAGCACCAGACGGGGCAGGCTCAAGGGTAATAGCCGGGGATGGTCTTGGCTTTGAGCCCGGGCCGGTTCACCTTCACCTCGACGCTACGGTAGCCGTCGCCCTGGCTCTGGCTCGACTGGTACGCCACGACGTACTGGGTGCGCAGCTCCTGCTCGATCTTCTCGTAGATCGATCTCAGGTCGCTGGCCCGGCTCACCGTGTAGCAGCGGCCGCCGGTCTCGCTGGCCAGCCGGCGCAGCTTGGCGACGACGTCGAACTGGCGCTGCGACAGGTCGAGGCCGATGGCGTAGATCGCCACCCCCGAGCGGCGGGCGAACTCCAGGGTGTCCTCGTACCTGTAGCGGCTGCTCGAATCCTCGCCGTCGGTGAGCAGCACCACGGCCCGCTTGCCGCTCAGGCCCGAGAAGTAGTAGAGCGCGTAGACCAGGCTGTCGTAGAGCGCCGTCTCGCCCTCCGCCGCCAGACCGCTCAAGCCGCTCTTCAGCTCTTCCGTCCGGTTGGTCAGCGGCACCTTGAGATCCCAGGTGTCGTTGAAGACCAGCACCGCCGCCCGGTCCTGCGGCCGCAGGACGCGCTCGAAGAACTGCTGCGCCGCCTTCTCGGCCTCGTCCAGCTCTTCGACCATCGAGGTCGAGGTGTCGAGCACGATGCCGGCGTTGATCGGCAGGTCGGTGATGCGCTCCAGCCGCCGGATCTTCTGCTCGGTGCCGTTCTCGAGCACCGTGAAGCTGTCGGCTGTGAGGCCTTCGACGGGGCGGCCGCGCCGGTCCACCACCGTGGTGTAGAGCTCGACCAGCTGGATCTCCAGCTGGTCGAGCTGGGCGGGGGTGTTGATGAAGACGATGTCCTGGTCCGAGTGGCCGTCGGCGAGGTAGGCCACCGCCTTGACGTAGGCGATCTCCTCGCCCTGCGGCAGCACGATCGGCTGGACGAACGGCTCCTGGTAGAGCGTCGCCACCTGATCTTCGTTGAGATAGAACTCCACCCTGTCGAGCCTCTGGTCGGCGGGCATGTCGACCTCGAGCAGGGCGGTCAGACTCTGCTCGTAGCTCTTGCCGGCCTGCGGCTCGAGCAGCCGCACGTCGAAGCTGTGCGGGCCGGCGTTGAGGGTGACCTTGTCGCGCGCCAGGATGCCACCGTCGGCGGCCAGGGCCACCGCTTCGAGATGGTGCCGGCGTGGCGCCGGCCCGAGATCCAGCTCGACGCTGTAGGGCGGCCTGGTCTTGGCCAGCACCGGCCGTCCGTTGAGGTGAAAGCGCACCTTGCTGATCCCGTCACCGAGCACCGCGGCCTCGACCCGCAACCGCCCGGTGTGCAGCCCCTGCGGTGGGCGCAGGATGCGCACGACGCTCTCGGCGGCGCCGGCGTCGTCGGTCTGGGCCTCGGCCAGGATGTGCTGCAGCCGTGCCGTCGCCGCCGAGACCAGCGGCCTGGACGACGCCGAGCGGGCGATCTCGGGCAGCGGGCGGTATTCGGCCAGCTGGGGCACCGCGAGCTGCGTCTCGGAACGATGGAAGCGACCAGAATTGCGGTCCTCGATGCGCAGGATCACGGTGTAGTCGCCCGGTCGCAGATGGCGCTGCACCACCAGCGGCAGGAACTCTCCGCCGGTCTCGGACTCCGACATGTCGAAGCGGTAGCGGAAGTGGTCGAACAGATCGCCCTCGCGCAGCACTTCGCCCTCGACGCTGAAGTTGAAGGTGGTGCGGTCCGCGGTCTCGTGGGCCACGACCTGCTGTCGCGGCACCGTAATGAGGCTCTGCACGGTAGTGCGGCTCTGACGGCGACCGGGAAAGTGGTACTTGACCTCCGCTTCGAACGTGTCGGCCCCGAGCGGCACTTCGGTCATCCGGTCGACGAAGGCGTCGACCCACTCGGGGTTCGGCTGCGGGACCAGCGCCCACTCTTCGGTGATCGTGCGCCAGTCGGCCGCCGCCAGCAGGATGCTCGCCACGTCCTCTCTGCCGCCGCACTCGGTCTGCAGCCGCTGGATCATCGCCGTGGTCGAGGCGTTGGGTCCCGAGACGATGTCGAGCAGCGTGCGCAGACCGTCAGTCGGTGACCACGCCCGGTAGCCCTGCGCCCGGCGCAGGAAGACCAGCGAGAAGCCGCGAGGCACGCGCGGCGAGGCGCCATACAGCCAGACCTCCATCGGCCGCAGCATGTGCGGGCAGACCGCTGTCAGAGATCGGTCCGGCGGGCCGACGAGAAGCAGCGTCTGCGCCCGTTGTCCTTCGAGGCCCCCGAAACGGTCGCGGGCGAGATCGACCCGACGTTCCCAGGTATCGCGGAACTCGTTCTCCGGCGTGTCCGGAAACGGGTCGCGCACCTGCCAGAAGCGGCCGATGAATAGACGGCGCTGGTAGTCGCGCGCCAGCCCGGCAAACACCTCCCGCTCGCGCTCGCTGAGCAGCGAGTCGACCTCCTCCAGCCAGTCGGCGAAGCCCTCGGCCAGTCGGGCCGGCGGTGGCTCGTCTGGCGGCTGAGCGGCGGCGAGCGGCGCGGCCAGCGACAGGAGCAGGAGCGCGACCGGGCCACGGTGGCGCCGCGGTTTCGCCGGTGATCGCGATGCGGCTGCTGGCGGGCGACTCATCCTCGGGGCGCCCGCGCCGAGACCGCTACCGGTGAACGGTGGTGCGCGGGCCAGCCACCATTATTCACCACGGGACACGGCGTGCCGAAACCGCGGCCCTCGGGATGGTGGCCGTCAGGCCGGGGGCCGTGGGGATCAGGGGTAGTACCCGCGAAGCGTCTTGGCTTGCACCCCGTTGCGGGCGACCTGCACTTCGATGGCGCGGAACTCGTTGTCGGTCTCGGTGTTGGTCGACTGGTACGCCAGGTAGTAGCGCGAGCGCAGCTCCTTCTGGATCGTCTCGTAGATCGCCGGCAGCTCGGCGGGCTCCTTGACGAAGAAGCTGCGGCCGCCGGTCTCGGCCGCCAACCGGTTCAGCCTCTTGCGAGGCTCCAGCTGGGTCTTGGGCAGTTTGAGCCCGACGGTGTACAGAGCGACACCGGCGCGGCGCGCATACTCCAAGGTGTCCTCATAGCTGAACCGGCTGTGCTCGTCCTTGCCGTCGGAGAGCAGCACCAGCGCCCGCTGACCCTTGAGCCCGTTGAAGTAGTAGAGGGCGAACACCAGGCTGTCGTAGAGGGCCGTACCGCGCTCCGCCTTGAGCCCCGCCAGCCCGCCGGCGAGCTTCTCGATGTCGTTGGTGAACTTCACCTCCAGGTTCGGGTGGTCGTTGAAGGTGATCAGGGTCGCCCGGTCGCGGGGCTTGATGGTCTCCTCGAAGAAGCCCAGCGCCGCGTTGCGGGCGATCTCCAGGTTCTCGTCCATCGAGGCGGAGATGTCGATCAGGATGCCGGCGTGGATCGGTAGGTTGCTGACCAGCTCGAAGCGTACGGCCCGCTGCTGCTGACCGTCCTCGAAGACGCTGAAGTCCGACTGGGCCAGCTCGTACACCGGTCGCTTCTCGCGGTCGAGCGCCGCCACGAAGAGCTCCACAAACTGGATATTGAGGTCTTCCATGTAGTCGGGAGCGTTGATGAAGACGGCGGCCTCGGTGGCGTTGCCATCCGGCTGGTAGGCCACTGCCCGGACGTAGGAGAGCTCGTGCTCGGTGCCCAGCAGGATCGGCTGGGTGAATGGCGGCTGGTAGTGGGTGGCCACCAGCGTCTCGTTGAGGTAGAACTCCACCCGTTCCACGACGCGGCCTTCGGGTACTTCGATCACCGCCTCGGCGCGCAGGCTGTCGCGGTAGCGTACGCCGCGCCGCGGCTCGGTCAGCCGAACCGCGAAGCGCTGCGATCCGGTGTTGAGCGCCAGTTCGTCGCGCGCCACCTCCCGGCCGCTGCTGTCGTGCGCCACCGCGACCAGGGTGCGCATGCGCGGCAGGCTGCCGAAGTCGAGCTCGACATTCCAGGGCGGCGCCGTCTTCTTGAGGATCGTCCTGTCGTCCAGCGAGAACGTGACGCTGGCGATGTCGCTCCCGGTCGACAGGGTATCTATGCGTCGCATCCCGGTCTGCAGCTGGGTGCGCGGCGGCACGATGCGGAGCGTCGTTGCGCCGGTGGCGATCGCGGCGTTGGCCTCGGCCAGCAGGGCGCGGGTCTCCTCGTCCTCGGGCTGGGCGACCGGCGCGCCCTCGACGAGCGGCACCTCGAGCTCGCGCCGCAGACCAAAAAAGGCCTTGGCGTTGAGGTCCTCCAGCCGCACCGCCAGTTCGTAGACGCCCGGCCGCAGGAAACGCTCGAACACCATCGGCAACTTGTCGCCGGTAACCTCCTCGAGCGGCAGGTTGAAGCGGTAACGGAAGCTGTCGAACAGCTTGCGGTCGCGCAGCACCTCGCCGGTGAGGATGAAGTTGTAGGACTCGTGGCCGCCGAACTCCGCCAAGCTGGCCTGGTCCACCGGCACCGAGACGATGCCCTGCACGATGGTGCGGCTCTGCCGCCGGGCTGGGTAGTCGATGTCCAGCTCGGCGCTGAAGGTCGTCGCCTCTTCGGGGATCTCGGTGGTGTAGGAGTTGAAAGTGGCCACCCACTCCTTGGCGGCCGGCTCCGGCGCCTCGCGCAGGCCGGCCTCGATCATGCCAAAGCCCAGGCCGGCCTGGCTGGCGAAGCGGATGGCGGCGCGCAGCGCCGCCGCCTGTTCGTGGGGACAGCTGTTGAGGATCCCGTTGATGTCTCCGGGGTTGGCGACCGAGGCGTCTCCCTGGCGCAGCAGACCGCCCAGCCCGTCCATCGGGTTCCACAGGATGAAGCGGTTGGCGCCCCAGCGCTGGTAGAACAGCAGCAGCGCCTCGTAGCCCAGCGTCTCGGCGCGCTCGTAGTACCAGACCTCGGCTGGATAGAAGCCGCTGCATTTGATCGGCACCTGGCCGTCGGGAAAGCCGTTGAGCAGCAGCACCACCGCCCGGTCGTCCTGGGGGTCGCCGAACATGCTGCGGACCTCGCGCATGCGGGCGTCCCAACGGTCCTTGAACTCGTTGCGCCCGGTCTCCGGGTAGGGGTCGCGGATCTTCCAGAAACGCTCGATGAAGGCGTCGCGCTGGTAGTCCTTCTCGATGGCGAGGAAGGCGGCGCGCTCCTCCTTGGTGATGAGCAGGGCCACCTCTTCGAGCCAGGCGCGCTGCTCGGGGGTGAGCCGCTCGATCTGTTGGCGCTCGATCTCCTTCTTGCCCTTCGCGTCGGCGCCGGGAGTGACGAGCAGCAGAGAGCCGACGGCGAGCGCCGCGGCTGCCAGGATCACCAGCCGCCGGCGGTGTTTGAAGGTTGGCTGCATTCTTCCCCCCCTAATCTACACTCCCCTGATTCGCGCAATACAATGCCCGGGTTGCGTGGATGCAAGAGATGCGCCGAGTCTACTTCGACCACAACGCCACGACACCGCTCGATCCGCGGGTGCGCGACGAGATGCTCGAGGTCATGGCGTCTGGACACGGCAACCCCTCCTCGGTGCACGGTTTCGGCCAGGCGGCGCACGAACGGGTAGAGGCGGCCAGGGACCAGGTGGCGGCGCTGGTTGGCGCGCGGCCGCCCGAGCTGGTCTTCACCGCCTCGGGGACCGAAGCCAACAACGCGGTGGTCTTCTCCTGCGGGCGGCGGGCTGGCTGGCGCGGTCATCTGGTGATCTCCGCCTTCGAACACCCCTCGGTCCAGGCGGCGGCCGACCGGGCCGCGGCGGAAGGCATGACGGTCAGCCGGGTGCGGCCGGACGGCGACGGGGTCGTGGCGGCCGAGGCGATGCTGGCCGCGATGCGCGAGGACACCCGTCTCGTCTGCCTGATGCTGGCCAACAACGAGATCGGCACGCTGCAGCCCGTCGCCGAACTGGCCGCCCACTGTCGCGAGCGCGGTGTGCCGGTGCTGTGCGATGCGGTCCAGGCGGTGGGCAAGATCGGCGTTCAGGTAGGTGATCTCGGGGTCGATTTCATGACCCTGGGGGCTCATAAGTTCTACGGTCCGCTGGGGGCGGCGGCCCTGTGGGTGCGCGGCGGCGCCGAGTTCGAGCCGCTTCTGGTGGGTGGCGGCCAGGAGCGCCGGCGGCGGGCCGGCACGGTCAACCTGCCGGCGGTGGTCGGTCTCGGCAAGGCGGCCGAGCTGGGGGCGGCGGAGCTGGCCGAGCGCAGCGCCCGTACGGCACGGTTGCGCGACCGCTTCGAGGACGAGGCGCGCAGACTGGGTGATTTAGTGATCCACGGCGAGCGCGCGCCACGGCTGCCCAACACGGCGCACCTCGCCTTCCCCGGGATCGATGCCGAGGCCCTGTTGATCCGGCTCGATCTCGCCGGCTTCGCCGTCTCCACCGGCTCGGCCTGTGCGGCGGGCGCCGTCGAGCCGAGCGACGCCCTGCTGGCGATGGGCCTGTCGCGCGACGAGGCGCTGGCGTCGCTGCGGGTCAGCTTCGGACCGACCAACAGCGATCAGGAGGTTGGCGCCTTCCTGGGCGCGCTCGAGCGCCACCTGGCCGAGCTGCGACGGTTGGCGACCGCATGAGCGCTGCGATCGCCGTCGCCATGAGCGGCGGCCTGGACTCCTCGGTGGCCGCCTGGCTGCTGGCCTCGGGTGAGGCACCGGTCCTCGGCCTGTCGATGCTGCTCTGGGACCGCTCGGAAGAGGAGGTGCACGGACGCTGCTGCGGCGCGCTGGATCTCGGCGATGCCCGGCGCGTGGCGCGGCAGTGTGGCATTCCACACTACACGTTGCGACTCGAAGAGGAGTTCCGGCGGCATGTCGTCGAGCCGTTCGTCGACGACTATCTGGCGGGCCGAACACCGGTCCCCTGCACGCGCTGCAACACCTGGATCAAGTTCGATCTCTTCCTCGACCGGGCCCGGTCTCTGGGCGCCGAGAAGATCGCCACCGGTCACTACGCGCGCATCCGCCGCGGCGACGCAGGCTGGGAGCTGCACACCGCCGAGCACGCCGCCAAGGATCAGAGCTACTACCTCTTCGAGCTCAGCCAGGCGCAGCTGGCGGCGTCGCTCTTTCCGCTCGGCGAGCTGAGCAAGCAGCAGGTGCGTGAGGTCGCTCGCCAGGCCGGTCTGATCGTGGCGGAGAAGGCCGAGAGCATGGAGCTCTGTTTTGTCACCGGAGGGGTGCGCGAGTTCGTCGAGCGCCAGGCCGAGGCGTCGCCCGAGCGCTTCGCCGCCGCGGGTGGCGGTGCCGCCAGCGCGGTGGTCGACGAAAAGGGCCGCGAGCTCGGCGAGGGCGAGCCCTACTACCGCTACACGATCGGTCAGCGGCGGGGTCTGGGAGTGACCGCGCGGGAACGGCTGTACGTGCTCGAGATCCAGCCCGAAGCCAATCGCCTGGTGGTCGGTGGCGCCGCCGGGCTCGACCGGCCTGGTCTGACCGGCCGCGGCCTGCATTGGATCGGGCCGCCGCCGGCCGAGGCCGTCGAGGCGACGGTGCGCATCCGCTCGCGCCACCCCGGCGTGGGCGCCCGGATCCGCGCCGCCGGTGCCGATCGGGTCGTAGTGGAGTTCGCCGAGCCCCAGCGCGGCGTCACCCCGGGCCAGGCGGCGGTCTTCTACGACGGCACGCGGGTGCTTGGCGGCTGCTGGATCGAAGCTCCTCTGGGTTGATCGATGTCTGGCCGTCTGATCGTGATCTCGACGCCGATCGGCAACCTCGAGGACCTGGCGCCACGGGCCCGGCAAGCCCTCGAGCAGGCGGACCTGGTGCTTTGCGAGGACACCCGCCGCACCGGCCGGTTACTCGCCGGGCTGGGCTTGGACAAGCGGCTGATGTCGCTGCATGAGCACAACGAGCGGCTGCGGGTCGCCGGGCTGATCGAGATGTTGCAGCAGGGAGCCACGCTGGCTCTGGCCAGCGACGCGGGCACGCCGCTGATCTCCGATCCGGGCTTTCTGCTGGTGCGCGAGGCGGTCGCCGCCGGGCTCGCCGTCGAGCATCGCCCGGGCCCTTCGGCGGTGATCAGCGCCCTGATCCTGTCGGGGCTGCCGCCCTATCCGTTCACCTTCACCGGCTTTCCGCCGCGCAAGCGGGGCAAGCGCCGGCGCTTCTACCACTCCCTCGCCGGCCTCGACCATACGCTGGTGCTGTTCGAGTCGCCTCACCGGCTGCTGGCCAGCCTCGACGATGCCGCGGTCGAGCTGGGCAACCGGCCGGCGGCGATCGCCCGCGAGCTGACCAAGCTGCATGAAGAGGTGCTGCACGGGCGACTCGCCGAGCTGCGCGAGAGCCTCGCCGGGCGGCCGGCCCTCAAGGGCGAGTTCACCCTGGTGATCGCGCCGCCGGAGTAGAGCCTGCCAGGTGCTGTGCTAGCTTTGCCCATGCCTGTGAGGGGACCTGCCAAACCGTGGCTCGCGGCGCTGCTTCTCGCTCTGGCCGCGGCGGCCGTCGCGCAGGAGGCGCCGACGGCGATCGACCGCATACTCGCGGTGGTCGACGAGGATCCGATCCTCCAGTCCGAGGTAGACCAGGTGATCGGGCTGGGGCTCGTCGAGCGCCGGGCGGAGGAGCCCGACGAGGAGTATCGGCGGCGAGTCCTGAGGCGGTTGATCGACCAGCGGCTGCGGTTCCACGAGATCGATCGCTTCGGCTTTGGCGAGCTGCCGATCGACCAGGTGGAACGTCAGTTCTCTGAGTTCCGCGAGAGCCTCGGCGGTGGCGGACGGTTTGCCGCGCGACTCGCCGAGCTGGGTCTCGACGAGACCTCGCTCAAGCAGCTCGTGGCGCGGCAGATCATGGCCGTGACCTATGTCGAGGAGCGGCTGGGACCGCGGGTGTTCGTCGGCATCGAGGACATCACCGCCTACTACGACGACGTGCTGAGCGCCGAGATGGCGGCCACCGGTGCGCCCCTGCCGCCCATCCAGGAAGTGCGCGAGCAGATTCGCAACGTCATCAAGCAGCAGCGGCTGAACGAAGAGATCGACCGCTGGACCGAGGAGTTGCGTCAGAAGGCCGACATCGAGGACTACTCGATGAGCGGCAACGACACGCCGCCGGCCTACCCGCTGGCCGACCGGTAGCGCGGTCTGGTGGAGGGCGGCGATCCAGAATCCGGGATTCTGGATTCAAGAAACCGTAGCCGATGGCTTTGACGGCCGAGCGACCCTCGAGGAGCTCGACCCCGGGGCCTCCCGCTAATAGTTCCGCGGTAACTGCTACCCCGACAGGCTAGTCCTCCAGGCCGCCGTACAGCTCCGCGTACTGCGCCCGGCCGGACAGCACCTTGGCCAGGTAGCCGCGGGTCTGCTGGAAGCCGATCTTGCTGAAGTACTCGGCCGGGTCGAAGCTGTAGCAGTGGCTGCGCCACAGCTGGGCCTGCGGCTCGCCGGCGTTGTAGGCGGCGACCATCATGTGCTCGCGGCCGGCGAACCGTTCGGAGAGCTCGGCCAGATAGACCGCGCCCAGGGAGATCGACAGCTCCGGCCGGTGCAGGTCGGAGGCCGTGATGCCGGGCATCTCGACCGCGGTCGCCAGCCGGCGGGCGGTGGGCAGGATGAACTGGGTCAGGCCGCGGGCCGAGGCGCCCGACAGCGCCTCGGGGTCGAAACGGCTCTCCTCGCGGATGATCGCTGCCAGCAGGTAGGGATCGGCGCCGCGCCGGTCGGCCTCACGGGTGATCGACTGGCGGTACGGGAACGGGTAGTGCAGCCGCCGCAGGCCGTCGGGCAGCAGACGGCTCGGCATGCCGCTTGGCGCCCGGCGGGCGATCACGTCGGCGACGTAGAGGGACTTGGCCGTCCAGCCACCCTCGCTCAGCAGGCGGCTGCCGGTGTAGGCCAGCGAGATGTCCGAGACCGGGAAGTGGCGCAGGACGACCGGCGCTCCCTGGCGCCACAGGCCGAGGGCCAGCAGCATCTCTTCCGGGCGGCGCAGCCGCGCCTGCCAGAGCGGCCAGTCGCGTGGCGCCACGAATCTCGCCCGGCGCAGCGCCGCCACTCGCGGGTCGCTCTCCAGCAGTGCCAGTAGCTTCCGCCTGGCGGTCTGTCCCTGCGGGTCGCCGTCGCCCAGCACCAGCCAGGCCTCGTAGAGATCCCGCGACTGGTCGGAGCCGGCCTGGCGAAGGGCGCGAGCCCGGGCCTTGCGGCCCAGCTCGCCGGTCAGGCGGCTCGCCGCCGCCTGGCCCAACGGGTGGTAGGCGTCGGAGCGCATCGAGCGTACGTAGAGCTCCAGCGCCTCATCCGTCCGGTCTCGCGCTTCAGCCAGGCGCCCGCGCCAGAAAGCGGTCTCGACGGTCGGAGTGCCGGCGTAGCCCTCGGCGGTGGTCAGCCAGGCGCCGGCGCGTTCGGTGCGCCCGCGCACGATGTCGGAAGCCGCCAGGTAGATCGCCGCGCGCGAAGTGAGGCCGCGCCACTGGCGACGGCTCTGGAGCAGGCGGTAGGCCTCCAGCGCCGGCTCCTCGGCGCCGCCGCGCCACTCGATGCGCAGCGCCGAGATCAGGGCGGCGGCGGCCCATTCGCCGAGCGGGTCGGTGACGTAGGCCTGGCGAAAGCTGGTCGAGGCGTCGCTCCAGCTGCCCTGGAGCTCGAGCGAGCGCCCCTGCTGATAGAAGGCGCGGGCAGTGCGCTCGGCCGGGTAGCGACCTTCGGCGAGAGCGCCGAAACCGGCGGCGGCGGCGGCGTAGTCGCCGAGCCAGAAACTGTTGCGGGCCAGGGCGTAGAGCGCCTCGTCGAGGTCGTCGTCGGGCAGCGTCTGTCGCTCGATACGATCGAGCGCCTCGCGCAGCAGCCCGTTCGAGCGGGCGAAATCGCGGTGCTGATGAAGGACCATGCCCACCTTGAGCAGCAGGCCGGCCGCCGGCGGGTTGATCTCGAGCAGGCGAGAGGCGGCCTGGCTGGCGGTGTCGTCGACCCGGTCGGTGGTGAGCAGTCCGTCGAGCGCGCTCAGGGCGGTCTGCTCGTCACCCCCGCGCCGGCTGCAGTCGGCGGCTGCCAGCTCCATCAGCCGCGCCTCGGCGCGCGGCAAGCGCCACAGCCGGTGCCGGCGCAGCAGGCGGCAGTCGCCGCCGAGCTCCAGGCTCCGGACCAGTAGCCGGGTGGCGTCGCCGATCAGCGCCTCCGGCGGATTGCCGCCCAGCAGGGTCGCCAGCAGCCCCGCCGCCACTTCCGGGTGGCCGGTCCGGGCCTGGCTGGAGGCCAGCCGCAAGCGGCCGTAGGGGCTGAGGGCGGGAGTCGAAGCCAGGGTCGAGGCAAACGCCCGCTCGGCTGCCGACTGGCGACCCAGCGCCTCCAGCAGATGGCCGCGCAGATAGTGCAGACCGAGCTCGTCGGCCTGTTGCGGATCCTCTTCGATCAGCGCCTCGACCCGCGTCAGGGCCGCGGCGTGGCGGCGCTCGAGCTGCAACTCGACCAGCTGCGCCCGAGGGTCGGGTCCTCCGGCGGTCAGCAGCAGCGCCAGGGCCAGGATCATCCCGGTGGCCAACTCAGCCGGCGGCCACCGAGCAGATGCAGATGGATATGGAAGACCGACTGGCCGGCCTCCTCCAGGCAGTTGGTGACCAGCCGGAAGCCCCGCTCAGCGAGCCCTTCGCGGCGCGCCACCTCGACCGCCGCCTGTTGCATCCGGCCGAGCAGCGGGCCGGACTCCGGAGTGGCGTCCAGCAGGGTGGAGATGTGGCGGCGCGGGATGATCAGTACGTGGGTCGGGGCCTGCGGCGTAATGTCGCGGAATGCGACCACATCGTCGTCCTGGTAGACGAAGTCGGCGGCGATCTCGCCCGCCGCGATCTTGCAGAAGATGCAGTCGCTCATCTCAGGCAGCCTCTCTTTCGACCCTGGCGTCAAGGGCCTGCAATTTCAGTTCCATGCGCTCGTAGCCGCGATCGAGGTGGTAGATCCGCTCGACCACCGTTTCGCCGGTGGCCGCCAGTCCGGCCAGGACCAGCGAGGCCGAGGCGCGCAGGTCGGTGGCCATGACCCGCGCGGCCGATAGTGGCAGCGGCGTCGGGCCGGTGATCCTGGCGGTGCGCTCGTCGAGCTGGATGTCGGCGCCCATGCGGGCCAGCTCGGGAACGTGCTGAAAGCGGTTCTCGAAGACCGTTTCGCGCAGCGTGGAGACGCCCCGCGCCTGGGTCATCATGACCATGAACTGCGCCTGCAGATCGGTGGGGAAGCCGGGATGCGGCGCGGTGCTGACGTCGCAGCGCCTCAGCTCACCGTCACGTTGAAGCCGCACACCCCCGTCGTAGGGGCTCACTTCGCAGCCCGCGGCGGCCAACTTTTCCAGCAGCGGTGCCAGATCGGCGGCCACCGCGCCGGCGACGTCGAGAGCGCCACCCGTGGTTGCCGCCGCCAGCAGGTAGGTTCCGGCCTCGATGCGATCCGGTATCACCCGGTGGGAGGCGCCGCCCAGCCGGTCGACCCCCTGGATCGTGATTCTGTCGCCGCCGGCGCCTTCGACGCGCGCCCCCATGGCCGTCAGCAGACGCGCCAGATCGACGATCTCGGGCTCGCGGGCGCAGTTCTCGAGCACGGTGGTGCCCCTGGCCAGCGTTGCCGCCATCAGCAGATTCTCGGTCCCGCCGACGGTGCGCAGGTCGAAGCGGAAGCGGCCGCCACGCAACCGCGCGGCGTGCGCCGTCACGTAGCCGTGCTGCAGCTCGACAGTGGCGCCCAGCGCCTCGAGACCGGCCAGATGCTGGTCGATGGGGCGCACGCCGATGGCGCAGCCGCCGGGCAGCGATACCCGGGCGCGCCCCAGCCGAGCGAGCAGCGGCCCCAGCACCAGGACGCTGGCGCGCATCGTCTTGACCAGCTCATAGGGTGCGTCGTCGCTCGATACTTCGCCGCCGCCGTGCAGCTCGACGCCATCCGGCCGCTCGGCCGCCTCGACCCCGAGATGCCCCAGCAGCCGAGCCATCGTACGGATGTCACGCAGCCGGGGCAGGCCGCGCAGCTCGACCGGCTCCTCGGTGAGCAGGGCGGCCGCCATCTCCGGCAGGGCGGCGTTCTTGGCGCCCGCCGCCTCGACCCTGCCGGACACGCGGCACGGTCCGTGGATGCGAAACTGATCCATAGCGACCCGCCGTCGCGGGCTAACGCCGTCTTGTTACCACAACCCGTGGGATGCCGGCGTAGTCCGAACGGGTGCCGACCAGCGCCAGGAGCGAGCCGGTCAGCAGCGCGCTCACCGCTTCGTCGCGGCCGGCGCCGATCTCGAAGGCCACGACGGTGCCGGCGGCCAGCGCCCCCAGCTCCCCGGCCAGCCGCTCGATGACCGATAGTCTGGTGCGCGGCGCGAAGAGCGCCGCGGCCGGCTCGTGGTCGCGCACGTCGACCGACAGGAGGTCAGCCTCGTCGAGGCCGACATAGGGCGGGTTGGAGACCACCAGGTCGAAGTCCGCGAGCCGCAGAGGTTGGGCCAGATCGGCTGCCGCCAGCCGCACCCGGTCGGTGACGCCGTGTCGCCGGGCGTTGGCGCGCGCCTCCGCCAGGGCCGCCGGCGAGATGTCGGTCGCCGTCAGGCGCGCCGCTGGCAGCTCGCAGGCCAGGGTCACCGCCACGCAGCCCGAGCCGGTGCCCAGGTCGAGAATTTGCGGCTTCGGGGGCAGCTCCAGCTCGAGCGCCACCTCGACGAGGTGCTCGGTCTCCGGGCGCGGAATGAGCACCCGTGGGTCGACCGCTAAAGTCCGGCCGTATAACTCCCGCTCACCGAAGATATAGGCGATCGGCTCGCCGGCGAGACGCCTCTCGAGTAGCTCCTGAAAACGGTTGGCGGTCACAACATCCAACTCGTCCTCGGGGTGCGCCAGCACCCGCGCCTCGTCGCAGCCCAGGACCCGGGCCATCAACAACCGCGCTTCGCGGCCGGCCGGGCGGAAGGAC